>JAHWKQ010000001.1:0-1293 GCA_019347785.1 Actinomycetota bacterium | reverse complement strand
CAGCATGACCGCCACCGCCAGCCGCATCCGCCGCGTCCAGGACCGCGCCATCGCCGCGGCCGAGGGCATTAACGGCGACGCCGACCTCACCCCCGAGGCGCGCCGGCGCAAGCTGGCCGAGCTGGAGGCCCGCATCGCCGAGGAGCTGGCACCGCTGCGCGCCGAGGCCGCCGCCGAGCGGCAGCGCGAGGTCGACCAGCGCTGGCGTGCCGCCTACGGCGTGCGCGTCCCGCCCGCCGGCGACCCCGTGGCCGCCCACGAGCGAGCCCGCGCCGCACGCTACGCCGCGCGGTCGTTTGAGCGATCCCGAGGAGGCATTGTCGGAGCTCGAGATCACCCGCCTCGTCGGCGACGAGCTGGGCGCGCTCGGCGTCGCCCACGTCGCCCTGCAGCGCGGCTGGAGCAACGTCTTAGCCGGCTTCGGGCAGAAGTTCCCCGCCCGCGGTGCCGCGATGCGCGAGCTGGAACAGGCCCAGGCCGCCGCCCGCGACCACGGGGCGCGCTTCAGGCGGGCGCTGGCCGAGCGCACGCCGTCGTTGGGTCAGGAGGGCTCGTGATGGGCAGGCCGACCAAGCTCACACCCGAGCTGGCCGAGCCCGTCGTGTCGACGCTGCGCGCCGGCGCGTACCTCGTCACCGCCGCAGCCTTCGCCAGCATCGACGAGTCCACGCTGCACGAGTGGCTCGCCCGCGGCCGTGGCACGCATGGTCGCCGGCGCACGGCGCGGTTCGCAGAGTTTGCAGAGTCAGTCGCGCGCGCCCGCGCGGAGGCCGAGGTCCGCTCCGTCGACCTGGTCGTGCGCGCCGGCGTTGAGCACGGCGACACCGCAAGCCTGCGCTGGTGGCTGGAGCGGTCATTCCCCCACCGCTGGGGAGGCCGCCAGCGCGTCGAGCACTCCGGGCCCGAGGGCGGCCCCATCACGATCTACGACCCCAGTCGCGTGCGCGAGTCGCCGGCCGTGGCCGACGCCGCCCGCGACTACCTGCGCGCTCTGGCCGATGAGGCCGCAGTTGAGCGCGCGGCTGGGGCCTCGGGCTCGGGCGACGAGTGACCGCTCACGCCGCTAGACGGCCGTCTGAGCGCACCGACGAGCCGCAGGTAGCTCCCTCCCCTCGTGGTAGCCCTGCACTGCTTCACGGATGGGCTCGGGCGCGAGGACATGTAGCTCTGCCGCGATCAGTGAGACGACTGTTCCTACATAGCTCAGCTGCCCGCGCGCGGGCGGCCTGACGGACTAGGTGGTCGCGCTCGGCGACGTTCGTGGCCCGGCGGGCGGCCTCGGCGTACGCCGGG
>JAHWKQ010000271.1 GCA_019347785.1 Actinomycetota bacterium | reverse complement strand
GCTGCTACCCGGGCCAGGAGTCGATCGCCAAGATCTACAACCTGGGCCGACCCCGGCGAGCGTTGGCGGTCGTGGCGTTCGAGGGCCCCGTGCGCGCCGGCGACGCGCTGGAGGCCGACGGCAAGCGCGGCGAGGTCACCAGCGCCGCGCCGCTGGGCGACGGGTGGATCGCGCTCGCGCTGGTGCCGCTCGCCGGCGACGGCACCGTCCGCGGGGGCGGCACCGTCGTCGCGGGCGACGTCGCGGGCACCGTCCGCAGCATCGTCGGCGCCGCCCGGGTGATCCCCGGTGCCTGACGCCCACGGCGGGTCACGCCGGCGACCCCTCGTGGTCGAGTCGGCACCGCCGAGCTGAGCGCCTCCCGCTCGTGCGCGTCCTGCTCGTCTGTCTCGGCAACATCTGCCGTTCCCCGGCGGCCGAGGCCGCCCTGCGCGAGTCGCTTGCCGAGGCCGGTCTGGACGACCGGGTGCAGGTCGACTCCGCGGGCACCGGCGACTGGCACCTGGGCAAGCCGCCCGACCCACGGATGGTCGCTGCCGCCGCGCGCGCCGGGCTGTCCGTGAACGGGCGGGCGCGCCGGGTCCAGCCCGGCGAGCTGGAGGGCTACGACCTGATCCTGGCCATGGACCGGGCCAACCTCGCGACGCTGCGCGCAATGGCCCGCGACGACGCGACCCGCGCCAAGGTGCGGCTGTTCCGCGAGTTCGACGAGACCGCCGACGCCGACGAGGTACCCGACCCCTACTACGGCGACCCGGGCGGCTTCTCCAGGGTCGTGGAGATCGTCCGGGCCGCTGCGCGGGGTCTGGTGGGGCGCCTGCGTGACGGCGTCGGTGACGACCGGCGCTGCGGACCCTGACCCCGGGCGCCGGGGCCCCGGTACGCTGCGGGCAGGTGGCGCGAGGCAGGAATCGAGTGTGGTGACATGACCGAGGTGATCAAGCTCTTCGTCGAGATCCCCAAGGGCTCGCGCAACAAGTACGAGTGGGACCACGACACCCGCCGCTTCAAACTCGACCGCATGCTCTTCAGTGCGGTGCACTACCCCGGCGACTACGGCTTCGTGCCGGAGACGTGGGCCGAGGACGGCGACCCCCTCGACGCCCTCGTGATCCTGGGCGAGCCGACGTTTCCCGGCTGCACCATCGAAGGTCGGGTGGTCGGCATCTTCTACATGACCGACGACCAGGTTCCCGACTACAAGATCATCTGTGTCCCCCACACCGATCCCCGGTGGGCGGAGGTGGAGGACATCGAGGACGTGCCGAGCCATCTGCTGGACGAGATCGCCCACTTCTTCTCCATTTACAAGGACCTGGAGGGCAAGACGACGACGGTCGGCGGCTTCGGGGGGTCCAAGGAGGCGCTGGACGAGCTGGAGGCCGACGTCCGCCGCTTCGAGCAGATGGACCCCCCGCCCGCGATGCCCTAGCACCGGCGGAGCGCCCCGCCCTCCGCTCGTGCGCAACCTCGGCTGCATGATGCCGCAGGTGTGCACATCTCCAGTCGGAAGCGCGGGCTTGTGCCGAACCGCGGCACCATCCCGCCGCGGATGCGCACACGGTGGGGCCAGCCGGGCTGAGCGGCACGATCGGCTCAAGGACGCCCGTGGCCTGCCGATGTGGTCGGGGTGTCACCCACCCGCGCCCTCAGCATCGCCGCCGCCATCTGCCTGTCCGCCGCGCTGTGGCCCCTGCCGGCGGCCGCCGAGACGCCTGCGGTGGTGCGCGAGGCGGTCACGCGCGTGGAGCGGGCGCGGGAGCGGGCCGCCGCCGCGCAGCGGCTCCTCGACGACGCCGTCGCCGCCTACGAGCGCGACCGCTCGCTGTACGAGCGGCTCGTCCAGCAGCGGGCCGCGACCCAGGCCCGGATCGAGCAGGTGCGCGCCGGCCTGCACGCCCGCGGCGACGACTTCGCCGAGCAGGTCGCCCGCGCGTACATGTACCTGGAGGCCGACGACGAGGTCGTCCTGGGCCGTTTGGCCCTGCAGGGGCGCGACGCCGGGGCCGCCATGCACCTGGCGGCGCTGCGTGAGCAGCTCGCGGCCCGGGGCGCCGTCGAGGTGGGCGACCTGCGGCGCGTCGAGTCGTCCCTGGCCGACCTGCTGTACCAGCAGCGCGTCATCGAGCGGGGTGCGGCGGCGGCCCTGGTCCAGCGCCGCGCCTCGGCCGCGGCGCTGAACCGCGCCCT
>JAHWKQ010000076.1 GCA_019347785.1 Actinomycetota bacterium | reverse complement strand
CATCTTCTTCGTCACCTCGTCGGACTCGGCCTCCCTGGTCATCGACATGCTGACCGCGGGGGGCGACCTGGACCCGCCCCGCCGCCAGCGCGTCTTCTGGGCCACCACCGAGGGCGCCGTCGCGGCGGTGCTGCTCGTCGCCGGCGGACTGGGCGCGATGCAGACGTTCCAGCTCACCACCGGCCTGCCGTTGTGCCTGGTCCTCATCGCGATGTGCTACAGCCTGTCGAAGGGCCTGCGGGGCGACAGGGCCGGGTTGAGCATGGACCAGGTGGCGCAGCGGCAGCCGCTGGCCCGGGCGAGCGCCGATGAGGGCGGAGCGGGCGAGGGGCGGCCTGACGAGCGGGAGGAGGCGCCCTCGCGGTAGGGCTCCTGGCCGCGAAGCACCCCCACCGGACCAAGGGCCGGCCGGCGCTCGCACCTACAGCTCCGCGGCCGCCAGCTCGTCGGCGATCCGGGCCAGCTGATCGGGGCCGGCGACGTCGCGGCGCTGCTGGGCCACGCGGACCCGGGGCCGACCGGGGAAGCGACGGGCGATCTCGTCGAGGTAGCCGGCCTGCTGCTCCCGGCGGGCCGCCAGGAAGTCGCCGTCGGCGTCGGCGGGCAGCACCCGGTTGACGACCACGCCGCCGACGGTCATGCCGGCGCGGGTGAGGGCACGCTCGGCCCGCGCGGTCTCCTCGATCGGAAGCCGCTCGGGGACGAGCACGAGCCACAGCGCCGCGTCATCGAGCAGGCGCCGTCGGGCTGACCGGTAGCGGGTGCGGCGCGCCTGCAGCCGCCGCAGGATCGGGTCGTCGCCGGGCGAGTCCGCGCCGGCGAGGCCGGCCAGCATCCGGTCCATCCCCGCGACCCTCTCCCGCTGGCGCGCCAGCCCCTCGACCCAGGTGGTCAGCATGGCCGGCATGGCCAGCAGCCGCAGCGTGTGGCCGGTGGGGGCGGTGTCGAACACGATGCGGTCCCACCGGCCGGGACAGCCGTCCATGAGCGTCACGAGCCGGTCGAACAGAGCGGACTCGATCGTCCCCGGGGCGTCCTTGGCCAGGTCCAGGTGGCGGCGCACGGCGGGGAGGGTCTCGGGGCTGACGGTGCCGGCCACGTCGGCCTTGAGCCGCTCGACGTGCGCCGCCGCGTCGGCCGGGCCGTCGATCTCGACCGCGTCGAGGCGGTCGCCGACCGACGTCGGCTCACCGGACAGCTCCGTCCCCAGGATGTCGCCGACCGAGTGCGCCGGGTCGGTCGACACCAGCAGGGTCGCCTGGCCCCGGGCGGCGAGCAGCGTGGCCCAGGCCGCGGCCACCGTCGTCTTGCCCACGCCGCCCTTGCCGCCCAGGAAGACCAGCGGTCGTGGCGTCAACAGCACACGCCCGGCTCCGGGAAGCGCTCCAACCCGGCGCGGCGGTGCCAGGCGTGGAAGGACTCGACCAGGTGCGGGTACAGCTCCAGTGTCTGGTAGCCGGCCGGGTTCTCCACACCCAGGGCCTCCAGGAACAGCAGCGCGAGCAGGAGCTCCTCCTGCCGACGGGCCTCACGCCGCAGCCCCGAGCGCCAGCGGCCGACGAAGTAGGCCTCGTGCAGCTCGTCCAGTCGCCGGAACCAGGCGCGCAGCCGCCCGGGTCGGCCCATGTCGGGCCTCAGGCCGCGGACGGCTCGGTCCGGACGGCCTCCACGACCTCGCCGGGCTCGGGCACGCCACCGGCGAAGACGACGCGGCCGTCGATGACGATCGCCAGCGCGCTCACGCCGCGGCGGACCTGGGTCACCGCCTCGCCGACCGTCATGCCCCGCCGGCGCGCGTCGCGCCAGATGGTGGGGACGAGCCACAGCGAATTGCGGGGGTCGACGACCTGCACGTCCAGCTCGGCGCGGTCGAACTCCGACCTCAGCGCCCGGTACACGGCGCCCATGGCCTCCATGTCGCAGCGCGTGTGGTGGTACGTCGCGGCTTCGCCGAGCTCGGTCCGCTCACCGCCCAGGCGCCCGCAGCACCCCGAGCCGCTGTGCTGCTCGTCCCACTCGCGCACGAGGATGACCCGCCTGGTCACCGCCGGCCGCCCTCGGCTCCCGCGACCGGTGCGCCGCGCTCGGCGAGCACCCGGCGCATGGTGATCGCCGCCTCGACGATCAGCCACAGCGCGAGCCCCAGGATCACCGCGTCGATCGGCCCGAGCACCCAGTCGCCCTCGGAGATGAAGCCCTGCAGGTTCAGGATCAGCGCCCACGTCGTCATCACCAGCAGGAAGACGAGCGGCACGATCTGCGCGAGGGCGCCGCGCCCGTTCCTGGTCACCCACACGGCGATGACCGTCAGGGCCAGGCCGGCGGTCAGCTGGTTGGTGGTCCCGAACAGGACCCACAGCCGTCCGAACGCGTAGCCGGTCTGGCCGCCGCCGGGCGCCAGGGCCAGCGCCAGCGGGATGGCCACGGCCACGGCGGTCGCCAGGGTGAGGTTGCGTGCCAGCGGACGGAAGCCGGCGTTGCCGGCGACCTCCTGGATGATGTAGCGCTGCAGGCGCACGCCGGTGTCCAGCGACGTCGCCGCGAACGACACGACCACGACGGCGGCGAAGACGGTGCCGAGGCTGATCGGGACCCCCAGGTGGCTGGCGAACCCGGCGATGCCCGAGACGAAGTAGCCGACCGCGCCGTCCGACGCCGTGGTGAAGTCCGGGTACATCGAGCTGTAGCTGAGGTCGATGCCCGCCGCGGTGACGCCCGCGGTCACCGCCAGGACCGACCCGAGCGCGAGCGAACCCTCTCCCAGCGACCCCATGTAGCCGACGTAGCGGGCATCGGTGTCGCGGTCGAGCTGCCGGGACGTCGTCCCCGAGGCCACCAGGGTGTGGAACCCCGAGATCGCCCCACAGGCGATCGTCACGAACAGGAAGGGGAACCAGTTCGGCGAGTCGGCGGGGACCTGGGTGTTCACCAGCGGACCCTGCATCGAGTCGAGGCCGATGGCCAGGCCGAGGAAGATCACGCCCAGCGCGATGAACAGCTGGTGGGAGTTGATGTAGTCACGGGGCTGCAGCAGCACCCACACCGGGATGCGGGACGCGATGGCCGTGTAGATGAACAGGATCACGATCCACAGGGTGCGCGAGGACATCCCGAGCGGCTCGGCGATGCCGATGATGTCGATGGGGAAGGCCTGGCCGACGCCGATCAGCGCGTACAGCCCCAGCACGCCCACGATGGACGGCACCAGCGCGCTCGTCTTGGTGCGGTAGATGTACTGGCCGATGAAGATGGCCAGGGGGATCTCGACGAAGATCGGGATGACCGCCTCGGGGTTGGCCACGAGCAGGATCCCGATGACCACGGCGAAGACGGCGTTGACCAGGGTGAGAAGGAAGAACTGGATGATGAGGAACATCGTCCGCGAGCGCGGCGAGATGACCGACTCCGTCAGGGTCCCCATGTTCTGCGCCTTGTGGCGCGCCGACACCACGAGCGACCCGAAGTCGTGCACCCCCGCGCCGAACACCGTCCCGAGCACGATCCACAGCAGCGCCGGCCCCCAGCCCCAGAAGACCGCGATGGCGGGGCCGACGATGGGGGCGGCCCCCGCTACGGAGGTGAAGTGATGGCCGAACAGCACGTGCTTGTTCGTCGGGACGTAGTCGACGCCGTCCTCGAACTCGTGGGCCGGCGTCGTGAGGCTGTCGTCGAGCGCGTACACGCGCTCCGCGAGGTAGGCCGAGTAGAAGCGGTAGGCCAGGGCGAAGATCCCCAGGACCACGACCAGGACGACGACTGCCGGCATCGGCTCTTTCCCCCTCGCGCTGCGCCGCGCTCGTCGGCGCGTCCGGCGGGACACACACCCCCGCGCCCCGATCTTGACTCCTGGGCCGGTGTCGTGTCAACCAGGCCGGGTCACGCTGCGTGACATCGACCGGCGCGGACGCGGCGGCGCTGGCCCGCTCGGCGGCGCGGGCCGCCCTGGCCGAGGTCGCGTGGCGGGCGCCCGACGGGCGCGTGCGCTGTGAGGCGCTGACGCCGCTGGTCGCGGGGGATCGCCCGGTCTTCGCCCTGCCCTACGCGCGGCTGGGCCTGGCGTCGGAGCTCGAAGCCGCGGGGGCCGCGGCGATCGTGCTGTCCGACTCCCGCCTGGCCCGCCGGGGCTGGACGCCGCTGGGCGCGACCGTATCGCTGTCGGTGACCGCCGACCCGCAGGGCGAGCGCTTCGCCGACGAGCTCATGGACCAGGAGCTGCGCAAGCACCCGCCGTCGCGGGCGCTGATCGACAGCCTGCTGCTGCGCCGCGAGCACTGGTGGTACCTGCCCCGGCTGCTGGTCGAGACCGGCCGGGTGGCCCGCGTGCGGCCGGTGGGCCGGCGCTCGGGGCCCGACGAGGCCGTCCTCGCGTACGCCACCGGCGGCACGGTCGACGCCGACACCGTGGCGGTGCGCGACTGGGACGAGCCGCGGGTCCGGCTGCGGTCCCTGGCCGGCCGGGACCCCGACGCGGTCGGGGAGGCGCCGGCGACCCTGTTCTCCCACGACTTCACCGTGCCCGACCTCGACGCGCGCAGCGTCCGCTTCGCCGAGGGTCGCCTGGTGGGGGGGCGCCTGCACGTCGAGCGTCGCGGCGGCCGCCCCCTGGTCGGCGGGCCGCCGGGCCTGCTCGCCCGCCTTCGGGCCCTGCGCGACCTGCGCCGCGCGTGCGTGCGGGGGCTGGGCTCGGCGCCGTAGCGGCGGGTCCGCGCCCTTTCGCCGCGACGCCCCTTCCCAAGCGGGGCAGCGCCTCGTAGCGTTGTAAGACCAGCGGCGACCTCGGCGGGGCGCGACTGGGACCGGGTCAGCCGGCCGGGCGTCCCCGCTGCCCCGAGGGGTGGACCAGGAGGAGCGCATGCCACGGATCAGCGTCAACGTCGACGGCACCGCCTTCACCGACGAGGTCGAGCCGCGCCTGCTGCTCGTGCACTACCTGCGCGACCGCCTCGGCAAGACCGGCACCAACATCGGCTGCGACACGAGCAACTGCGGGGCGTGCACGGTCGTCATGGACGGCCTGTCGGTCAAGAGCTGCACCGTGCTGGCCGTGCAGGCCGACGGCTCGGACGTGACGACGATCGAGGGGCTCGCCGACGACGGGCGGTGGCACCCGCTGCAGAAGGCGTTCCACACCGAGCACGCCCTGCAGTGCGGCTACTGCACACCGGGGATGATCATGGCCTCGGTGGGCCTGCTGGCCGACAACCCCGACCCGAGCGACGAGGAGGTGCGCGAGGGGCTGGAGGGCAACCTCTGTCGCTGCACCGGCTACCAGAACATCGTCAAGGCGGTGCGCACCGCGGCCGCGGAGATGCACGAGGGGGCCACCCGATGACCGACGTCGCCGAGCGGAGCGAAGCCAACGTCGGGCGCGTCCTGCACCGCAAGGAGGACGCCAAGCTCGTCACCGGGCAGTCGACGTGGACCGACGACATCCAGCTGCCCGGCATGCTGCACATCGGCGTGCTGCGCTCCCCGATGGCCCACGCCCGCCTCGCGCGCGTCGACGTGGCCCCGGCGCTGGAGCAGCCGGGCGTCGTCGCCGCCTACTCCGGGGCCGACCTCGCCGACGAGTGGGTCATGGGCCTGCCGTGCGCCTGGCCCGTCACCGAGGACATGGTGGCGCCCGACCACTGGCCGGTCGCCACCGACGAGGTCCGCTTCGCCGGGGACACGGTGGCCGTCGTGGTCGCGCGGGACCGCTTCTCCGCGGCCGACGCGCTCGAGCACGTCGACGTCGACTACGAGCCCCTCGAACCGGTCGTCGACATGGAGGAGGCGCTGCGCGACGAGGTCCTCGTCCACAGCGAGCACGGCACCAACAAGTGCTTCGTGTGGCCGCTGGAGACCGGCGACGTGGACGCCGCCTTCTCCGGCGCCGACGTGGTCGTCAAGCGCCGCTACATCCAGCAGCGGCTCATCCCCAACGCCATCGAGCCTCGCGCGGTGGTCGTCGACCCGACCACGGCGTCGGGGGAGTACACGCTGTACTCGGCCACGCAGGTGCCGCACTTCGTGCGCATCCAGATGGCCCTGGTGCTGGGCATCCCAGAGCACCGGCTGCGGGTCGTCGCGCCCGACGTCGGGGGCGGCTTCGGCTCCAAGCTCAACGTCTACGCCGAGGAGGCGATCGCCCTGGCGGTCGCCAGACGGCTGGGCCGGCCCGTGAAGTGGACCGAGACCCGCAGCGAGAACTACCAGGCCACCATCCACGGGCGCGACCAGATCCAGGACATCGAGATCGCGGCGTCGTCGGACGGCGTCCTGCGGGGCCTGCGGATCGACCTCAAGGCGGACATGGGGGCCTACCTGCAGCTGCTGACGCCCGGCATCCCCCTGCTGGGCGCGTTCATGTACTGCGGCATCTACAAGATGGACGCCTACTCGTTCACCTGCACGGGGGTGTTCACCGACAAGACGCCGACGGACGCCTACCGCGGCGCCGGGCGCCCCGAGGCGACGTTCGCGATCGAGCGGATCATGGACGACCTCGCCGCCGAGCTGGGCGTGGACCCCATGGAGCTGCGGCGCCGCAACTGGATCCAGCACTCGGAGTTCCCGTATGACACCGTCGCCGGGCTGACCTACGACACGGGCAACTACGAGGCCGCGACCGACCGGGCCATGGAGCTGTTCGGCTACGACGAGCTGCGCGCCGAGCAGGCGCGCCGGCGCGAGTCCGGCGACCGCGTCCAGCTCGGCATCGGCATCTCCACCTACACCGAGATGTGCGGCCTCGCGCCGTCGCGGGTGCTCGGCAGCCTGCGCTACGGGGCGGGCGGCTGGGAGGCCGCCACCGTGCGGCTGCTGCCCACCGGCAAGGTCGAGGTGGTCACCGGCATCAGCCCACACGGGCAGGGCCACGAGACCGGCTTCAGTCAGATCGCCGCGGACGCCCTGGGCGTCGACTTCGACGACGTCGACATCCTCCACGGCGACACCAGGGTCGCCCCCACCGGTCTGGACACCTACGGGTCGCGCTCGCTGGCCGTCGGCGGTGTCGCGGTGCACAAGGCCGCGGAGCGGCTGATCGACAAGATGCGCCGGTTCGCGGCCCACGAGCTGGAGGCCGCCGAGGACGACATCGAGTTCGACCGGGGCACCTTCCGCGTCAGGGGCGACCCGGACTCGTCGACGACCATCCAGGACCTGTCGCTGAGCGTCTTCACCGCGCACGACCTGCCCGAGGGCGTGGATCCCAGCACCGCGGCCGAGTACGTGTTCGACCCGGAGAACTTCTCGTTCCCCCACGGCACGCACCTGTGCGCCGTGGAGGTCGACACCGACACGGGCGCCGTCCACGTCCGCAACTACACCTGCGTCGACGACTGCGGGACGATCGTGAACCCCCAGCTCGTCGAGGGCCAGATCCACGGCGGCATCACCCAGGGCATGGCCCAGGCGCTGTGGGAGGAGGCGATCTACGACGAGCTGGGCAACCTGACGACCGGCACGATCGTCGACTACTACGTGCCGGGCGCGCCCGACGTGCCGCACTTCACCACCGACACGACGCAGACCCCGGCGACGACCAACCCGCTGGGCGTCAAGGGCGTCGGCGAGGCCGGCACGATCGCGTCGACCCCCGCCGTGGTCAATGCGGTCCTCGACGCGGTGCGCCACCTCGGTGTGGACGACATCCGCATGCCGTGCTCGCCCGAGCGGGTCTGGCGCGCGGTCCACGACGCCGGGCAGCAGACCGGACAGGACCTGTCCGACGACACGGCGGGAGGCCGGCTGTGATCCCCGCACCCTTCGAGTACGTCCGCGTCGGCTCGGTCGACGAGGCCGTCGACGCGCTGTCCGAGCACGGCGAGGAGGCGACGCTGCTGGCGGGCGGCCACAGCCTGCTGCCCCTGATGCGGCTGCGGCTGGCGGTGCCGGAGGTGCTGGTCGACCTCGGCCGCGTCGACGAGCTGCGCGGCGTCCGCGACGCGGGCGACCACCTGGCCGTCGGCGCCATGACGACCCACCACCAGGTGATGAGCGACCCGCTCGTGCGCGAGCACTGCGGCGTGCTGGCCGAGGTGACCGGGGAGGTCGGTGACCCGCAGGTGCGCCACCGGGGCACGATCGGCGGCGCCTGCGCGCACGGCGACGCCGCCGGCGACCACCCGGCCTGCCTGCTGGCGCTGGACGCGACCATGGTCGCCCGGGACCCGGGCGGCACCCGTGAGATCACGGCCGCCGACTTCTTCACCGGCATCTTCGAGACGGCACTGGCGCCCGACGAGGTGCTCACGGAGGTCCACCTGCCCAAGCTCGACGGGTCCTGGGGCTTCGACTACCAGAAGTTCCAGCGCGTGAAGCAGGCGTGGGCCATCGTGGGCGCCTGCGCGCTGGTGCGCCGCGAGGACGGGCGCATCGGCGAGGCGCGCGTCGGGCTGACGAACCTGGGGTCGGTGCCGGTCCGGGCCACGGGGACCGAACGGCTGCTGGCCGGCGCCGCGGCCGAGCCCGACGCCCTGCGCGAGGCCGCCGCGCAGGCGGCCGAGGGCACGCAGCCGCCCACGGACTCCAACGCCCGGCCCGACTACCGCCGGCACCTGGCGCGGGTGCTCACCCTGCGGGCACTGCAGAACTCCCTCGCGTCGTAGGCTGGGGCCCGTCCCCGACCGAGGCCATCCATGAGCGACGCGCCCCCGGCGGGGCTGCTGCCCCCCGGGGTCGCCGGCCCGGCCGACCTGCAGGCCCTCCTCAGCGCGCAGGGCTATCTCGCCGACGACGGGCTGGCGACCGCGGCGTACCTGGCCCTGCGGCTGCACCGTCCGCTGTTCCTGGAGGGCGCGCCGGGGGTCGGCAAGACCGAGCTGGGAAAGACGCTCTCGTCGCTGCTCGGCGCGCCGTTGATCCGCCTGCAGTGCTACGAGGGCATCGACGCCTCCCAGGCCCTGTACGACTGGGACTTCCCCCGCCAGCTGCTGCACCTGCGCGCCCTCGAGGCGCTCGGCGACGCCGGGGGCGGTGTGGACGCCGTCGAGGCGGAGCTGTACGACCGCCGCTTCCTCGTCGCGCGCCCCCTGCTCGCGGCGCTGGAGACCACCCCCAGCGTGCTGCTCGTCGACGAGGTCGACCGCGCCGACGACGAGTTCGAGGCGTTCCTGCTCGAGGTGCTGGACGACTTCACCGTCA
>JAHWKQ010000075.1 GCA_019347785.1 Actinomycetota bacterium | reverse complement strand
CGCCGCCGCCACCGCAGCACCAGCAGCGGCTCGAGAGCGACGCCGACGCCGTGCGGATCACCACCCTCCACCGCGCGAAGGGCCTGGAGTTCGGGGTGGTCCTGGCGCCGTTCCTGTGGACGTCCGCGGGGGTGGAGTGGTCCTGCGCCCGCTACCACGACGCCGACGGCACCCTCGTGCTCGACGCCGGTTGCAGGGACGGCCCACCCGCCGACGGGGCGCGTCGCTTCAAGGCCAACCGGGATCGCGCACACGTCGAGGCGCTCGCCGAGGAGTGCCGCCTCACGTACGTCGCGGTGACCCGGGCGCAGCACCGAGGGGTCCTGTGGTGGGCGCCGACGAAGGCGAACCGCCCGCTGGCGGGACTGACCGAGACGCTGCTGCGCTTCGCGCAGGACGACCAGGTGGGTGCGCTGCCTGACGCGCAGCTGCGTGACGAGCGACTTGCCGAGGTCGCCCGCCGGGGCGCTCCCCACCTCGCCTTCTCGCGGGTCACCGGCGCCGACGGCTCCGCGACGGTGCCGACCTCGCGGGGTCAGGCCGCGACGCCGCTGCGGCGTGGCCCGGTGCCCAGCGCGGTGCCGCGCGACTGGATCCGGGCGTCGTACTCGAGGTTGAAGGCGCTGCACGAGCCCGCGGACGTCGAGATCGGCGAGCGGCTGGTGGTCGACGAGCCGGATCCGCGGGCGCAGACCGACGCGGACGCTCCCCCTCCGCCACCGGCGCCCGAGCGGGGGGGCGGCCTGGACCGCGAGGTGCTCCTGTCAGGGGTCGCGGGCGGGGCGACGTTCGGCACGGTCGTGCACGCCGTGCTCGAGCACGTGGACTTCAGCGCGGACGACCTGCGCGACCGCATCGCGGCCGAGCTGGCCCGGTGGTCCGCCCGGCACCTGCTGACCCTGGACGACCCCGGTCGGGTGGTCGACGCGCTCGTGGCCGCGGTGCACACGCCGCTGGGGTTGCCCGGCGGACCGCTCACGCGGACCGGATCCACGGCACTGCGGCTCGCCGACGTCGCGCCCGCCGATCGGCTCGACGAGGTGGCGTTCGAGCTCGGCGTGGCCGGCGGCTCCGCCTCGCGGCCGGGGTCGGCGGTGAGCGTCGCGGCGATCGCCGACGTCGTGGCGACGCACCTGCCCGCCGGCGACCCGCTGGAGGCGTGGCCGCAGCGGCTGGGGGCCGAGCTCGGGGGAGTCGCGTGGCGCGGCTACCTCGCGGGCTTCATCGACCTCGTCGTGCGCAGCGGCGACGGCTACCTCGTGATCGACCACAAGACCAACACGCTGGGGCCCCCGGGGCAGCCGCTGCAGTACGGGCACTACACCCCCTCGCGGCTGGCGGACGCGATGGTCGAGGAGCACTACCCCCTCCAAGCGCTGGGGTACCTCGTCGCGCTCCACCGGCAGCTGCGGCTGCGGCTGGGCGCCGCCTACGAACCGGACCGCCACCTGGCCGGGGTGGCCTACCTGTTCCTGCGCGGCATGGGCGGGCCCGACACCCCGATCACCGCCGACGGGGTGTGCGGCGTGTTCACGTGGCGCCCCCCCACCGCGCTGGTGGTGGCGCTCGACGAGCTGCTCGACAGGGGAGCGCGATGAGCGCCGCGGATCTCACCCCCACTGAGCCCTCCTCCGTCGGGCTCAGTTCGCCCCCCGGCCGGGCTGGAGTCCCCCTGGCGGGGGACGTCGTCCTCGACGCCCCCGAGCGGCTCGCGCCGTTCAACCGCGCCGGCGTCCTCGCGGCCGGCGATGTCCATGTCGCTCGCCGGCTCGCGGCCCTGGTTGGCGAGGACGATCCCGAGGTGGTGCTGGCGGCGGCGCTAGCGGTGCGCGCCCCCGGGCACGGCTCCACGTGCGTGGATCTGGCGGTCGTGGCCGACCACGTCGTCGCCGAGGAGCACGGGGACGCCGAGCTGCTCGCCGCTCTCGAGTGGCCAGCCCCAGACCCGCTGGTGCGCCGCCTTGCCGCCTCCGCGCTCGTGGCGGAGGGACCGGTTCCCGGCCCCCTCGCGCTCCACGGGCAGCGGCTGTACCTGCGCCGGCTGTGGGACGACGAGCAGGCGCTGGCGGCAGCGTTCACCAGCCGGCGGGCACGGCTCGCCAGCACGCCGCTGCCGCTTCAGCGGGGGCCGCTGGCCGGCCTGCACCCGGGGCAGGCGCGCGCGGTGGACACGGTCACGCAGCGGGACCTCACGGTGATCGCCGGAGGGCCCGGCACCGGCAAGACGACGACGATCGCGCGGCTGGTGATCGCTGCGCACCTGGCGCGGCCGGACCTGCGGGTGGCGCTCGCCGCACCGACCGGCAAGGCGGCGGCCCGTTTGGGCGAGGCGCTGGTGGGGGAGGCCCGCAGCCTGGGGCTGCCCACGGTGGAGGAGACGGAACCGGGCGGCGAGGACGAGGGACCTTCCACGCAGCCCCTGCCGGGGGTCGAGGCGACCACCATCCACCGGCTCCTGGGGCTGCGGCCCGGTGGCGGCCGGCGCCCTCGGCACGACCGCCGCAATCCGGTAGCCGCCGACCTCGTGATCGTGGACGAGGCCTCGATGGTGTCGGTCGCCCTCATGCGGCACGTCGTCGATGCGGTCGCGGACACCAGCCGGCTGGTCCTGGTGGGCGACCCCGACCAGCTGCAGAGCGTCGAGGCGGGATCGGTGCTCGGCGACCTCATCGGCGACCGCGACCACCCCGCGGTCGTGCGCCTCACCGAGGGCCACCGCTTCACCGCCGACAGCGGGGTCGGCCGCTTCGCCCTGGCGATCAGCGGCGGCGACGTCGACGCGGCGCTCGACGCCCTGCGCGACCCCATCCAGGCCGACGTGTCGCTGGTCGTGCCCGACGACGCCGACGGCTGGCCGCGCCCCGACGGCGCGCTGGAAGCCGTGTGCGAGCGTCTGCGTGCCACCGCCGCCGCGGTGCGACGGCGGGCGGCGGCCGGCGACGCCGCCGGGGCGCTAGCAGCAGCGAACCGCCTCAAGGTGCTCTGCGCGCACCGACGCGGGCCCGCCGGCGTCGCGACCTACAACGCGCTCGTCGAGCGCCTCGTCGATCCCCGTCCACCGCACCGGCGAGGCGCGGTCACGGTCGGCCAGCCGGTGATGATCGGCCACAACGACCGGCTGCTCGGGGTCTACAACGGCGACCTCGGCGTGGTCGTGGCCAGCGGCGGGCGGCCCGTGGTCGCCGTGGACTCCGGCCGCGGGCTGCGGCACGTCGACGTGGTGCGCCTGCCGGGCGTGCAGACCGTCCACGCGCTCACCATCCACAAGTCCCAGGGGTCGGAGTTCGGCGACGTGATCGTGGTGCTGCCGGTCGACCACTCGCCGATCCTCACCCGGGAGCTCTTGTACACCGCCATCACCCGCGCCCGCGCCAGCGTCACCGTCATCGGCTCGGAGCAGTCGGTGCGCACCGCGGTCGAGCGGCGGCTGCAGCGGACCGGCGGGCTGCGCGAGGCCCTTGCGTCGTGACGCGGCCGTGACCGCCGCTCATGGCGGCGTTACCATGCGGCACTTCACCGATCCCATTCGGAGGTCCCTGTGACCGCTCGACTCCTGTCCTCGTTCGTCATCGTGCTCGCCGTGCTGGGGCTCATGGCTCTGCCGGCAGCCGCCCACCCGGAACGCCCGGCCGAGTTCCCCGCCGGCGACCAGGACACGCCGGTGTACCGGTTCGAGGGGCCGACGCTGGTGGTGTGCAAGGACGACACCGCGGCGCGGGTGCGGATCCTCCCGGAGGCGCTGCGGGCCCGCAATGAGGCGCTGCTCGAGCGCTGCCAGTTCGACCATCTCAATGAGGCGATCGCCGCCGTGGAGGTGCCGGGCACGCGCATCCTCATGCTGCCGGGGGTGTACCGGGAGGAGCCGTATGTCGGCGCCGTCCCGGAAGCGTGCAGCAGCGTGGGGACCGTGCCCGGCGAAGGCTCGATGGACGTCGGAGCCGTCCCGCTGCCGCCCGGCCAGGACGATCCCGAGCAGGACGAGGGCAACAACGACCCCGGTTCGCTAGTGCTGACCTACGAGGAGCAGCACCAGTGCCCCTACCTGCAGAACCTCGTCCCGATCCTGGGCGACACCGACTTCGACGGGGTGTGCGACGGGCGGCTGTGCGACCTCCAGATCGAGGGCACCGGTCACAGCCCGCTCGACACGGTGATCGACGGCGACTACTCGCAGCTCAACGGCATCCGGGCCGACCGTGCCGACGGGCTGTACCTGCGTAACCTGACTGTGCAGCGGTTCGAGTTCAACGCGATCTACATCCTCGAGTCCGACGGCTTCGTCTTCGACCGGGTCGTGACCCGCTGGAACGACGAGTACGGCTTCCTGTCGTTCGCGGTCGATCACGGGCTCTATACCGAGTGCGAGGGCTATGGCAACGGCGACTCGGTGGTCTACCCCGGTTCGGCGACTGACCTCAACCAAGGCGCCGGGCTGTTCGACGACAACGAGGACCTGCGCTTCGGCACCGAGGTGCGCGGCTGCCGCGCCCACCACTCGGTCCTGGGCTACTCGGGCACGGCTGGCAACTCGGTGCACACCCACCACAACGAGTTCGACCACAACAGCGTGGGCGCCGCGATGGACTCGCTGTTCCCCGACCATCCCGGGCTGCCGCAGGACCACGCGTACTTCCACGACAACGTCTTCCACTCCAACAACACCAACTACTACCCCTTCGTGCAGGACGGGGAGACGTGCCAGGGGCCGTTCCGCGACCGTGACTACGACGAGGGCGTGGTGTGCCCGGTGATCCCCCTGCCGGTCGGCACCGGCCTGGTGCTGGCGGGCGGCAACTACAACCTCTACGAGCGCAACCGCTTCTACGACAACTGGCGGCAGGGCGGCCTGCAGTTCTTCGTGCCGGCAGCGCTGCGGGGCGAGGAGGACCCGACGCTGCAGTTCGACACCTCGCACTTCAACACCTGGCGGGACAACCTCGTCGGCGTCAACCGCAACGGGCTGGTGCAGCCCAACGGCACCGACTTCGTGTGGGATGGCGAGGGCGAGGGCAACTGCTGGGCGGGCAACACCGGACCCGACGGGGCCGCCGCGACCACCGCGATCGGTGACGGCTCCGGAGAGACCCAGCTCCCCACCGGCGGGATGCTCCCGCCGTGCGACAACCGGCCACCGTTCACGCCGGGGCCGGGCATCGCCCCCGCGGCGCCGTGCGCCGACTACCACCGCAGCAACAACCCCGACCCCGAGGGGTGCCGCTGGTTCAGCGATCCACCGGTGCCGGACGAGCGGCAGCCCGCCGGCCCGACCGTCGAGCGGCTGGCTGGCAGCGACCGCATCGGCACGTCCGTCCTGACCAGCCGTGAGGCGTTTCCGGGCAGCGCCGAGGCGGTCGTGCTCGCCCGCTCGGACGACTTCGCCGACGCGCTGGCCGGCGCGCCGCTGGCAGCGCACGTGCAGGCGCCACTGCTGATGACCCGCCGCGACGGTCTCGACCCTGCGGTCGCGGACGAGATCAGCCGGCTCCAGGCCACCCGCGCCTACCTGCTCGGCGGCGAGCAGGCCCTGTCGTCGCAGGTGGAGGCCGATCTGGCCGCGCTCGGCGTCACCGACGTGATCCGCATCGGTGGAGGCGACCGGTTCGATACGGCCGTCCAGATCGCGCGTGCGATCGGCAGCGGGAACGTCTTCCTCGTCAACGCCACGTCGTTCGCGGACGCGCTGAGCGCGGCCGCGGTGGGCGCGCTGCTGACCCGCCCGCTCCTGCTGACGCCGGCCAGCGCGCTGCCGCCAAGCGTGGAGGCCTTCCTGCGCGAAGGCCAGGTCGTGGACGTCCTCGTCATCGGCGGTGAGCGGGTGGTATCGGCGGGCGTCGAGGCGTCGCTTGCCACGATCAACCCTGCGATCCGGGACGTCGAGCGGACCGCCGGCGCGAACAGGCTCGAGACGTCGCGGCTCGTGGCCGACCTCGGCGTGCAAGCGGGGCAGGATCCGACCGACGTGTGGCTCGCGACCGCGGGCAACTGGCCCGACGCGCTGGGCGCCGCAGCCGCCAGCGCAGTGGATGAGGGCGTGCTCTTGCTCGTCGACCCAGGCGAGCTGACCGACGACATGCCGGCAGCCGGGTGGCTCGACGAACACGGCGCGGTGCTCGAGAACCTGCGGATCGTGGGAGGCCCCGCCGCGATCGGCCAGGCCGTGGAAGACGCCGTGCTGGCCCGCACCGGCGGCACGGTCGGCGACGTGCGCGGCGACCGCAGCGACGGCACGACCGTGGCCGTGGGCCAGTTCGCCCCACTGCCCGGCGCTCCCGCCGGCTACCTGGCGGTGGACGGTGTGGCGAGCATGCGCCGCACCGTCCAGGGCACGACGGAACTCCAGGTGACCGTCCAGGGGCTGCCGCCAAACACCGCCACGCCGGCGCACGTCCACGTCGGTTCGTGCGCGGACGGCCCCGGTGGGCACTTCCAGTTCGACCCGGCCGGCGGCGTGATGCCGCCCAACGAGATCCACCCGCGGTTCACCACCGACCCGTACGGCGTCGGCGTCGGCTCGACGACCGCGTACGCGGTCGCGGGCAACGACGCACGTTCGGTCGTGCTCCACGACCCCGACGGGAACATGGTGGCCTGCGCCGACCTGGTCGGCCCGGCGATCCCCGACGGCGCCGCGACCCAGCCGCAGCTCGCTGCGTTCGTGGGCGGCGGCCGCACCCTCCCAGGCCCCTGGTGGGGCGCCTTCGGGTTGCTCGTCGCGGCGCTGCTCGTGGGTGGGTGCGTACGCCGCCGTACGGTCGCGGCGCTGCTCACCCGCCTGCTGACGTGGGCGGCGTAGCCGACGCCGGCCAGCCGGCCGCGGCGACGGTCCGCCGGACCGGTCCCGACGACGCCGAGCGGGTCGCCGCGTTCCTGCGGTCGGTGCAGCCGGACAACCCCAAGGGTGACGTCGCCACGTTGCGCTGGCAGTACTGGGAGAACCCCTACGGCGAGGTGTGCTCGTTCGTCGCCGAGTCCGAGGACGGGCGCATCCTGTCGCACTGCATGGCCTACCCGCTCGTGGCGCGCTACCGCGGGGAGCCGCTGCCGATCGCCAAGGGCGGCGACGGCGCCACCGATGCCGACGCGCGCCGCCAGGGGCTGGGCCTGAAGGTCGCTCGAGCCGCCTACCGCTGCGCCGGCGAGCATGGCCGGCCGCTGACGTTCGCCACCCCGAACGCGGAGTCGGTCCGGCCCGTCCAGCGTGCCGGCGTGGACGTGATCGGACGGCTGCCCGCGTACCTCCTACCGCTCGACGCTGCCTGGCTCGCGCAGCGGTCCGGGCTCCCGCAGGGGCTGGCCGGCCCGCTCGGCAAGCTCGTCTTCCGTCCGCGCCGGGAACGCGCCGGCGAGCCGATCGACCTCGGCGACCTCGACCCGGACGAGCTGGACCGCCTCTGGGAGTCCGCCGTCGCCGCCGAGGACGACCGCCATCGGATCGTCCACGACGCAACCTGGTGGCGTTGGCGCTTCACACGGCCCGCCACCGACTACCGGATCTACGCCTCACGCGGCTCGGACGGCCTCACCGGCCTGCTCGCGGGCGTCGTGCGTGAGGCGTTCGACGCGCCGGTCCTCCACGTCGTCGAGATCCTGACGCCCGACGTCGACACCGGCGCTGCACTGGTGCGCGCTGCGGTCGCCGAGCGCGACGCGGGCGTCGTCGCCGCTGCGGGGATCGGCCTTCCCGGCACGCTCGCCGCCGCCACCCTGCAGCGCGCCGGGTTCCGTCGCATCCCCGAGCGGCTGCAACCACGGTCGGTGTACCTGGGGTTCGCCCGCAACACGCCGGATCAGCACGACGTGTCGGGGGAGCCGTGGACGCTCTCCTGGGCGGACTTCGACCACCTGTGAGGCGTGCCGCGCTGCGGCTGCTCGCCGCGGGGGTGACCCTCGGGCTCCTCGCACTCGTCGCCGTGGCGCTGGCGCGCCGCTGGGATGCGCTGGTGGCGGCCGGAGGCCTGCCCGATCTTGGCTGGGCGGCGGTCGCCACCGCCATCTACCTCGGCGCCAACGTGGTCCTCGCCATGAACTGGCGTCGCCTCATGGTCCTGGCCGGGGCGGCGCTGGAGCGCCGGACAGCGCTGTGGGCGTGGTCGTCCACGCAGCTCGCGCGGTATGCCTTCTCGCTCGGTCAGATCGGCGGACGCGCGGTCGCGTCGCGCCGGCAGGGTCACGGCGCCACGGCCGGACTCGTCACCGGCGTGCTGGAGCTGTTGTGGTTCCTGGTGACGACCTCCACGCTGCTGCTCGCGACCTTGCCGTGGTGGATCGGCAGCGGGGTGCCCCGCTGGCTGGCCGGCGCCGCAGTCCTGCCGCTCGGGGGCATCGTGGCGGCGATCGCGGCCCCCGGTCAGGTGCTCGCCGGCCTGCGGCGGCTGGCCCGGTGGCGGCGCGTGCCCCGGTTCGTGCGACGGCGTCTCGAACCGCTGCTGGCCCCGCTGGTGGTGACCCGGCGCGACGTGACGGTGCTCGCCGCCCGCTACGGGCTGAACTCGGGCTTGCGGATCACTGCGTTCCTGATCGTCCTCGGAGCTGCGGGGACACGTCCCCTGGCCGACTTCGGCGCCGTCGTCGGCGCCTACGCCGTCGGCAGCTTCCTCGGTGGGATCGCGCTCTTCGCGCCAGGTGGGCTGGGCGTGCGGGAGGGCTCGGTGGCGCTGCTGCTGGAGCCCGTGACCGGTCTTGACGCGGCCCTCATCACGGTCGCCACGATCCGGGTGCTCGAGATCGTCGCCGAGGTCGCGCTCCTGGGCGTCGCCAGGGTGCTGCGGCGTGGGACTGCGCCCGTCCCCGCCAGGCGCTAGCCCTCCGGCGCTGACGGTAGTCACTGGTGTCCAGCAGTCCGTAGAAAGCCGGTCCGCGAGCCTCATCTGACATCTACACTCAGGGCTTGTTCGGATTTCTGCGCCCACGGCAGACCTGGCCCGCAGGTCAGGCACCACGGGGGCAGTCCCAGAGGTGGGCGGCCTCGCCATCCAACCCGCGGACAGGATGGAGTCCGGAGCGCACACCATGAGCATCCTCAAGGACTTCGAGAGGCGACTGGAGGGCGCGGTCGAAGGGTTCTTCGCACGCACCTTCCGCTCCGGCCTGCAGCCCGTCGAGCTCGCGAAGGCGATCCAGCGCTATGCCAAGGACTA
>JAHWKQ010000074.1 GCA_019347785.1 Actinomycetota bacterium | reverse complement strand
CCCGGCGATGGCCGCCCGCACGCCGGCCCATATCCGCTCGTCGTCCGCGCCGCGCCCGTACTGCTCGTCGCCGAACGGCAGCCAGACCGGCTCGACGCCCAGCACGGCGCAGGCCCGGGCGTCCTCGATCCGCCGCGCGCGCGCGGCCTCGCCGGACGTCGTGAAGCCACAGGCGGTGTCCCAGGGCCCGGCCGGGGCGACCGAGTCGGGATCGTTGGCCAGGGCGGTGACCAGGCGGACCGTCACCCCCTCGCCCGCCCACCGGGCGAGCGTCCCCCCCAGGGACAGTACCGCGTCGTCGAGGTGCGGCGACACGACAGCCACCGGCCCGTGCGTGACTTCCCCCCCGTGTCGGGCGTCTACGTACTCACAGTAGTATCGCTACCACGAAGGGTACTGGACGTCAGCCGGCGGCGTCGGGCACCAGGTAGCCCTCGCGCTCCAGCGTCGTGATCACCTGGGCGGCGGCCTCGTCGGGCGAGGCGGCCGTCGTGTCGATGACCACGTCGGCGTCCGCCGGCGTCTCGTAGGGGTCGGAGATGCCGGTGAACTCCTTGATGACGCCCGCACGGGCCTTGGCGTACAGGCCCTTGCGGTCGCGCCGCTCGCAGACCTCCAGGGGGGTGTCCACGTGCACGAGCAGGAACCTGCCGTGCGGTTCGACCATGCCCCGCACTTCCCTGCGCACCGCGTCGTACGGCGCGATCGGCGCGCAGATGGCGGTGCCCCCGTTCTTGGTGATCTCCGAGGCCACGTAGCCGATGCGCCGGATGTTGATGTCGCGGTGCTCCTTGGAGAACCCCAGCTCGGACGACAGGTGCTTGCGCACGAGGTCGCCGTCCAGCAGCGTCGTGGCCCGGCCGCCGCGCTCGAGCAGCTTGACGAGCAGGACGTTGGCGATCGTTGACTTGCCCGACCCGGACAAGCCGGTGAAGAACACCGTGAAGCCCTGCTCGCTGCGCGGGGGATAGCTGCGCCGCAGCTCGCGGGCCACCTCGGGGAACGTGAACCACTCCGGCAGGTCGTCGCCGGCCGCCAGCAGCCCGCGCAGCTGCGTCCCGGAGATCGACAGGGTCTGTGTGCCCTGGGGCACCTCGTCCTCCGCCAGGTACTGGTCCCGCTCGGCGACGTAGACCATCATCCGGAACGGCACCATCGTGACGCCCAGCTCGTCCTCGTGCTTGCGCAGCAGATCCTGGGCGTCGTAGGCGCCGTAGAAGGGGGTGCCGCCGGGATCCTTGCCGGGACCGGCGTGGTCCCGGCCGACGATCAGGTGCGTGCAGCCGTGGTTCTTGCGGATGATGGCGTGCCACACGGCCTCCCGGGGCCCGCCCATGCGCATCGCCAGCGGCAGCAGCGACAGCGCCGCGGTGCCCTCCGGGTAGCGGCCGGTGACGGCCTCGTAGCAGCGCACCCGCGTGTAGTGGTCCACGTCGCCGGGCTTGGTCAGGCCGACGACGGGGTGGATCAACAGGTTGGCCTCCTGCTCCCGCGCGGCGCGGAACGTCAACTCCTGGTGCGCGCGGTGCATGGGGTTGCGCGTCTGGAAGGCCACGACCCGGTCCCAGCCCCGCTCGGCGAACAGCCGGCGGACCTGCGCGGGGGTGTGCCGCAGCGCCTCGAAGTCATAGTGGATCGGCGCCTGCAGCCCGGCCAGGGTGCCGCCGACGTACCAGGCGTGGGAGCGCCGCAGCAGGTGGGCGACCCCCGGATGCGCGGGGTCGGCGGTGCCGAAGACCGCGCGGGCCTCGGCCTCGGGGTCGGGCTGCCAGACATCCTCCACCGACAGAGCGGCGACCATGACACCCTCGGGGTCGCGCAGGGCAAGGGTCGAGCCGCGGGCGAGGTTGGAGGCGATGGCCTCGGGGACGTCGAGTGTGACAGGGATCGGCCACAGCGTGCCGTCCGCCAGGCGCATCTCGTCGCGGACCGACAGGTAGTCGGCCCGGTTCATGAAGCCCCGCAACGGCGAGAAGCCGCCGTTGAGCAGCAGCTCCAGGTCGCACTGCTGGCGGTCGGTCAGGTCCCAGGACGGCCAGTCCCGGGACGCCTCCCTCAGCTGCTCGCCCTGGCCCGGGCCGACCATCAGGTCGACGAGCTCGCCGCCGTGCGCCGGGATCAACTGCTCCGCCAAGGGGTCCTCCTGTGGGGGGGTCTGCGTGCGCGGCCGGCCCAGGGAGTCATCTGGTGGCTGCGAGGGACGGCCGCAGTCTGCCACAGGGGCGCCGGGCCGCCGAGGCGGTGTCCCTGGTCAGTCGATCACGGCGGGAGTGACCGGGTCACGGTCCCCCGTGAGGTGCCGGCGCACGGAGACCAGGCCGCGGCCCACGACCCCGGTCACCGTGGCGAACAGGATCGCCGCGTCCAACAGCACCGACCAGTTCTCGATGTAGAAGATGTCCAGGCGCTGGTAGGCCCTGAAGGACGGGTTGTCACGGGCCTCCACCTGCCAAAGGCCGGTGATGCCGGGGAGGACCCGCAGCCGCTCGCGCAGCGAGTCGTGGAACTGCTCGACCTCCTCGGGCAGCGCGGGGCGCGGGCCCACCAGGCTCATCTCGCCCCGCAGCACGTTGAACAGCTGCGGCAGCTCGTCCAGGCTCGTGGCCCGCAGCAGGCGGCCCACCCGCGTCACACGGGGGTCGCGCTCGAGCTTGAACAGCGGGCCGTGCCGCTCGTTGCCCGCCCGCAGCCTGACGAGCCGCTGCTCGGCGTCGACGACCATCGTGCGCAGCTTCCAGCACGTGAACACCCGCCCGTCGCGGCCCACCCGGCGCTGTCCGAACAGCACCGGCCCGGAGTCGGTCAGCCTGATCGCCACGGCCGCGGCGGCCAGGACCGGCGCGGCCAGGACCAGGCCGACGCCGCCGAGCCCGAGGTCCATCGTGCGCTTGACCCGCCGTTGCACCGGGGACAGCGTCGCCGGCTCCAGGTAGAACAGCGGCTCGTGGGCGAAGGCCTGGGCGAGCAGGCGGCTCGTGGCGATCCCGCGCAGGCCGCTGGACAGGTGCACGTGCACCCCCGCGGCCAGCAGCTGCCGCACCACCGCGTTGAGCTCGTAGGACGGCACGGCGCTCGCCGCCACCAGCGCCCCGTTGGCGCCTGCCAGTCGGATGGCCTCGACGGCGTCGGGGACCTCGCCCAGCCAGGGCACGTCGCGCAGGCCCCGGCGCGCGCGGCCGAGCCGCCCGACGACGCCGACGACGTGGAACCCCACCTCCGGGTGGTCCAGCAGCAGCCGGCACAGGTCGTCGGCCTCCTCGTTGCCGCCGACGATGACCACCGGCCGGGAGAAGCGCCCACGTCGTCTCTGCGCGTTCAGGTAGGAGCGGTACCCGCCGCGGACGGCGGCGAGGAGGGCGAACGACAGCGCGGCGCCCACGGCCCCCTCGGGTACGCTCACCGTCAGGTCCACGGCCCGCGCGAACCCGAGGACGAGCAGGCCCGTGAGTGCGGAGACCCGTGCGAGGCGCGCCGTCTCGACCGCCTTCACGCTGCTCACGCGCGCCAGGTACAGGCGCTGGGAGGCCACGAGGGCCACGGTGGCCAGCGTCGCGGCCAGGACCACCCACGCCCGGAGCGCCAGGCCGGCCGGTGGCGTGGAGGGGGAGGCGAGCCCCAGCGCGACCCCCCACGCCGTCGCGGCCGCGACGGTGTCGAGGGCGACGAGCAGACGGCGCAGGCCGGCCGAGCCCCGCCGGGCGGGCGCGGTCGACCGGTCCGGCGCGACCTCGGTGACCTCGACCTCGGCCAGGGGGACCGGGGCGGTGAACGCGCTCGACGTCACCTCCGCGGACATGAGTGGCCCTTCCTCTCCCTGGCCGCCATCGACACCCCGCACCCCGCTGCCCTGGAAAGCCCAGGGCAACTCAGAGCAAGCCTAACATTCCACAGGGTGTCTAGATTGCCTCCTGTTAAGACTCTGCGTCAATATCTACCCTACTGGGCGTAGTATCAGCGGCGGGAGATCAGCGCGAGCACCAGGCTGACCACGATGGACACGACGATCATCGAGGTGATGGGCACGTACACGCGGGTGCCGCGGCCCTCGATGCGGATGTCCCCGGGCAGCCGGCCGAACCACGACAACGCTCCGGAGGCGATCAGCAGGCCCACGACGACCACGCCGGCACCGAGCACGGCCACCGCCAGCCCCAGCGAGCGCGGGCTCATCCGCCCATGGTAGGGGCCCGCGGGGCCCGACCGGCGCCAGCGCGTAGGCTCCTGCGGGATGCGGGGAACGAGGGAGAAGAGACAGGGGAGCCGATGACGGCCGCGGACGGTCGGCGGGTGCTCATCACGGGCATCGGCGGCGAGCTGGCCGGCCTGCTGGCCCATGAGCTCGAGGCCGACGACCGGGTCGCGTACATGGCGGGCGTGGACGTCACGGAACCGCGGGTGCCGCTGTCGCGGACCGAGTTCATCCGCGCCGACCTGGGCAACCCGCTGCTGTCCCGCGTGCTCGACGGGACCCGCGTCGACACGATCGTGCACCTCAGCCTCACGGCCACACCCCGCCAGGCGGGTGGCCGCACGCGCATGAAGGAGCACAACGTCCTCGGCTCGATGCAGCTGCTGGGCGCCGCGCAGAAGACCGGCTCGCTCCGCCGGCTGGTGATGAAGTCGACGACGGCCGTCTACGGCAGCACCCACGCCGACCCGGCGCTGTTCCGCGAGGAGGCCGAGCCCGCGGGGCGACTGCTCGAGGGCTACTCCAAGGACGCGCTCGAAGGCGAGTCCTACGCCCGGGCCCTGGGGCGGCGCCGTCGCGACGTCGGGGTGACCATCCTTCGGCTGGCCAACGTCGTGGGGCCGAACGTCGACACGATCCTCAGCCGTTACTTGAGCTTGATGGTCGTCCCGACCGTGCTCGGCTATGACCCCCGCCTGCAGCTGTGCCACGAGGTCGACGCGGTGGAGATGCTGCGCCGGGCCACGCTCGGGGGCCCGCCGGGCGTGTACAACGTGGCCGGCCCCGGCATCGTGTACCTGTCGCAGGCGATCAGGGTGCTGGGCAAGGCGTGCGTGGCGGTGCCGCTGCCGTTGTTCAGCGGGGCGGCCGGCGTGGTGCGGCGCGCGGGCCTCGTCGACTTCTCCCCCGAGCAGCTGTCATTCCTGCTGTTCGGGTGCGTCGGGGACATCGGGCGCATGCGGGCGCGCTTCGGCTACGAGCCGCGCTACTCGACGCCCGGGGCCCTCGCCGACTTCGCCGCCGCGCGAGACGTCAACCCCATGTACGACGCCGACACCGTGGCCCGGGCCGAGCGTGCGGCCCGTGACCTGCTGGCAGGCTGGCGGGGCGCGCTGTCGCTGCTGCGACCGCGCCCGTAGGAGAGGAGCCCGCAGTGCCGTCCCCGCACCCCGCCCGCGACGACGCGGGCGCGGACGTCATCGACCTGGACCGGGCCAGGCGACGCCCGCCCGACCCTCCGCCCGGCGAGGAGCCCCCGCGCGACCGGGACCTTGACGCGGCGCTGGCGTTCCTGCGCCGCAGGCTGACCGGCGACTACGACGTCGACGTGTTCGGCTTCGACCGCGACCTGACCGAGCGGGTGCTCCTTCCGCTCGCCCGCCCGCTGTACCGGTCGTACTGGCGGGTGCGCGCGGTCGGCCTGGAGCACGTGCCCGACCACGGCGGGGCGCTCATCGTGGCCAACCACGCCGGCACCCTGCCGTTCGACGCGCTGATGACGAAGGTTGCCCTGTTCGACGAGCACCCCGCGCACCGGCACCTGCGGGAGCTGGCCGCGGACCTGGCCCTGCGGGCGCCGGTCGTCGGCCCCCTGCTGCGCAAGACCGGCAACACGCTGGCCCACCACGACGACGCGGTGCGGCTGCTGGAGTCCGGCGAGCTCGTGGGCGTCTGGCCGGAGGGCTACAAGGGGGTGGGCAAGCCCTACGGGGAGCGCTACAAGCTGCAGCGCTTCGGGCGCGGGGGCTTCGTCACCGTCGCGCTGCGCGCCGGCGTGCCGATCGTGCCCGTGGCGATCATCGGCTCGGAGGAGATCTATCCGATGATCGGCGACGCCCGCCCGCTGGCCCGGCTCCTGGGCCTACCGTACTTCCCGCTCACACCGACGTTCCCCTGGCTCGGCCCGCTGGGGCTCGTGCCGCTGCCGTCACGCTGGACGATCGAGTTCGGCCGGGCCATCGACACCGCCGGGTACGGCTCGGGCGCCGCCGAGGACCCGATGACGGTGTTCGAGCTGACCGACCGGGTCCGCGCCACCGTCCAGCAGATGCTGTACCGCGGCCTCATGGGCCGCCGGTCGATCTTCCGCTAGCCCCACTCAGCCGCTGACGATCAGCTGCACCGCCATCGCGGCGACGATCACGACGAGCAGCGCCGCGATGGCGACGGTCGTGGCGGGTCGCACGGCGTCACGCGGACCGCAGCCCCGCCAGCAGGGCCCGCATCCAGTGACCGAGGTCGTCGGGCGTGCGCGCGGAGATGAGCCCGCCGTCGACGACCGTGGGCTCGTCGACCCAGTCGACGCCCGCGTTGACCATGTCGTCGCGGATGGCGGCGACGCTCGTGGCCCGCCGGCCCTTGAGGACGCCGGCCGAGATCGGCACCCAGCCGGCGTGGCAGATGAACGCCAGCGGCTTGCCGGCCGTGTCGAAATGGCGGACGAGCTCGAGCACCCGCTCGGAGCGTCGCAGCTTGTCCGGCGCGAAGCCGCCCGGCACGACCAGGGCGTCGAACGACGTCTCGTCGACCTCGTCGACCGTGGCGTCCACGGGCACCGGGCCGTGTCCCTTCTTGCCGGTCACGGAGCCGGCGTCGAGGCCGGCGACGACCACGCGCGCACCCTCCTCACGCAGCCGGTACACCGGGTAGAGCAGCTCCATGTCCTCGAAGAGGTCGGCGGCCAGGACGAGGACGCTGCTGTCCGATACGTTCATCGTGTCACCTTCCGGGTTCGCCGGCCGTCGGGGCGATGGCCGGGAGCGCTTGCCCGTCCAGGAGCAGCCGGGCCTTCTCGCGCTCCCCGGCGAGGAAGCCCACGAGGCTGTCGCGGGTGTCCAGGAACGGCCGGCAGTCCAGCTCCAGCGTGACCGTACCCACCCACCCGCTGCGGCCCACATGGGCCAGGAAGGCCTCCAGTGGCAGCACGCCCGTGCCGATCGGGGCGTGGCTGTCCCGGCCGTGGCCGAGGTAGTCCGACACGTGCCGGTGGGCCACCCGGCCGGCCAGCGCCTCCCAGGCGTCGAACAGTTCGATGCCCGCCACGCCGAAGTGGCTGGTGTCGAACACGACGTGGTTGAAGGCCTCCAGCTGCGCCGGCGTGACGACCGAGGAGAACGTCTGCCCGGCCACGGGGAACAGGTTCTCCATGCCGAACCGGACTCCGTGCTCACGCGCCTCGTCGTCGGCCTGCAGCTCCGCCCACCGCCGGGCGGCGTGCTCCCAGCGGAACGGGGCGTGGGCGACCAGCAGCCCCGCCCCCATGGCCCTGGCCAGCTCCACCGATCGGCGCGTCTTCTCGACGTAGTCGGTCCCCAGCACCCGGCGCAGCAGCAGCATGTAGGGGCCGTGGACGACGGGCACGTCAAGGCCGGCCTGCCGGGCGAAGCCGAGGACCTTGTCGGGGTCCCGCGTCTCGGGGTCGTGTCCCAACAGCACCTCGATGGCCGAGAAGCCCGCCTCGGCGACGGCGTCCATCACCCAGCCCAGCGGCGTCGTCAGCAGGGCGCCGGTGGAGGCGACGAGGCGGGGGCCCGGACGGCTGCGGCCGGTCATGACGCCAAGGCTATCCGTGCCGGGTCACCGCCAGGGTTGCGGTCGGGGGAACGCGCGGTGGCGCTGGTAGCCTGCCACGCAGCCCGCACCCTGTGAGGCCCACGCATGACCGCGGTCGTCCTGCCCGTCGTCGCCTCGGCGGTCGCCACCGCCTTCTCCGTCCGCCTGGGGCGCCAGTACGCGGCCCGCCGGCGCGGACACGCGCTCGCCTGGTGCCTGTCGCTGGCGATGTACGCGCTGGCCAGCGCCGCGGTCGCCGTCGGCGTGGCGGGGGCGTGGGGGAGAGCGGTCTTCGGCGTCTACTGGCTCGCGGGCGCCCTGCTGAACGTGCCGCTGCTGGCCGCCGGCCAGCTGCTGCTGGTCGACCCGCGGCGGGCGTCGCTGTGGTGGGGACTGGCGGCGCTGCTCGCCGTCGTCGCGCTGGGCAGCCTCGTGACCGCCGACTTCGACGCCTCGGCCCTGGCCGAGGCGGGCGCGGCCGGGACCATCCCCCTGGGCCGCCAGGTGCTGGACGGCTCGCCGGCCTATGCGCTCGCCCGCCCCTACAGCCTCACGTTCGCCGTGGTGGTCGTCGGCTCGGCGTGGTCGGCGCTGCGCACGCGCCGGTGGGGCCCACTGCTCGTCGCGGCCGGCGTCACGGTGGTGGCCGCCTCGTCCGCGGCGGTGCGCGTCGGGCGGGGACAGCTGTTCAGCGTGCTGTTGGTCGTCGGCGTGGTCATCATGTACGCCGGCTTCCGCAGCTCCACCCGGACGGCGACCGCGGGGCGCCGATCGTGACGCCGCCCGCCCACCGTCCGGTCGTCACCGTGTTCACGCGCCGCCGGTGCGGGCTGTGCCGCGAGGCGGAGGCCGTGGTGGCGGCGGTCGCGCGGCGCCGCGCCGAGGTGCGGCTCGTCGACATCGACTCCGACGACGCGCTCGCGGCGCGCTATACCGTGCGGGTCCCGGTGGTGACGGTCGACGGTGTCGAGGTGGCCGAGCACCACGTCGATGCCGGAACGCTGCGCGCCGCCCTGCGCGCCGCCCGTCGGCGCCGCGGGTCGGCCCGGGCGGACGCGGCGGGGCAGCGCTTTGTCAGTACGCTTGTGAAGTCCGTACGCGGGCGGTAGGCACCGAAGGAGGGAGCCGTGACAGCGCGCCGTATCCCCGAGGCGAGCGTCGGCCGGCTCCCCGTCTACCTGCGGGTCCTCGTCGACCTGGCCGAGCGCGGTGAGCACACCGTGTCCAGCCAGTCGCTGGCCGCCGCCGCCGGCGTGAACCCCGCGAAGATCCGCAAGGACCTGTCCTACCTCGGCTCGTACGGCACGCGCGGCGTCGGCTACGACGTCGAGTATCTCATCCACCAGGTCAGCCGGGAGCTCGGGCTCACCCAGGCGTGGAAGGTCTGCATCGTCGGGGTGGGCAACCTGGGCCAGGCGCTGGCCAACTACAGCGGCTTCCGGGAGCGCGGC
>JAHWKQ010000073.1 GCA_019347785.1 Actinomycetota bacterium | reverse complement strand
GCCAACGACTGGGTGCTGCTGGAGGACGACCAGAACCTGCAGCCGGCCGAGAACATCGTGCCGATCGTCCGCGAGGAGGTCGCCGTCGACTCGGTCACCAACGCGTTGAACGCCGTCTCGGAGGTGCTCACCACCCAGACGGTGACCGAGATGATTCGCCGCATCCGCATCGACGGGGAGGACATCTCCACCGTCGCGCGGGACTTCCTCATCCAGCAGGGCGTGCTGGAGGGCTGATCGCGCGGTGCTGCTGCGGCTGCTCGTCGTCCTCGCCCTCATCGCCTTCGCCGTGTGGGTGTACTACGAGGTCAAGGCGGCGCGCGGCCGGCAGCCGCTGCGGTCGCTGCCGCGGCCGCGACCACGGCGACACCAGCGCCTGCCCGATGCCGAGGTCGATGCCCACGTCCGAGCGCTCAAGCACGCGGTCGACGGCGGAGTGGTGACGATGGACGAGGCCGTCTCGAGCCTTGTCCGCAAGTGCGGCCTGGGTGAGTCCGAGGCCCGCCGCCGGCTGCGCGGCTGAGGGCCGGTCCTGTAGCATGGGCGGTCTCAACCCGGCGCGCGGGCGACGGGGGGCCACTGCCGCCGGCCTCGGCGGCCTTCACGAGGGGATTGCCAGGGCGATGAACGAGATCGTCCCGTTCACCGACAACTACCACGACCTCTCCAACGAGGGCGGGTTCCAGTTCGAGTTCGTCTGCGAGCGCTGCGGCAACGGCTACCGCTCGCCGTTCCAACCTGACATGATCGCCAAGGGCCGTGGCCTGTTGCGGGCCGTCGGGTCGTTGACCGGCGGGGCCGTGGAGCGCCTCGGCTGGGCTACCGACCACCTCGACCGGTCGACGAACTCTCCAGCCAAGGACAAGGCGCTGCGCGAGGCCGTCGACGCGGTGCGCCCGCAGTTCCGCCAGTGCCGCGCCTGCGGCGACTGGGTCTGCGACGAGGTGTGCTGGAATCACGAGATCGGCCAGTGCCTCACCGACGCGCCGATGGTCGTGGACGAGCTCGCTCGCGCCCAGGCCGCGGCCCAGGTCGAGCAGATCAACGAGCGCGTGCGCGAGGTCAACTGGACCGACGAACTCGACCTTGCCACGCGGGCCCGCGTCGCCTGCCCCAGCGGTCACGCCGTCGACGGCGGCAAGTTCTGCCCGGAGTGCGGCGAGTCCTTGAGGCCGGTGGGCAACGAGTGCGCGACCTGCGGCAGCGAGGTCTCCCCGACCGCCAAGTTCTGCCCCGAGTGCGGGACGCCGCGCAGCTGAGCGGCGCCGCGGCCGGTTCCACGCCCGCCAGCATCCACCAGGGGAGGGTCGACGACCGGCCCGCCACCCTGCGCGTCACGGGGGACGTGCTGGACCTCGGCGACGCCGGCGCGCTGGCATGGACGGAGGTCGACGGGATCGACGTCGGCACGCACGACCTCCACCTGGACCTCGCCGGGGGGCCCCGCATCCGCCTGCACCACCTTGCCCGTGCGTTCGACAGGGCGGCGGAGGAGATCGTCGACGCCTGGTCGACGGCACGGCGCAAAGCGCTGCTGCAGCACCCGGACGTCGCGCCGCTCGACATCTTCCGTGCCAAGCGCGGCGCCGTGCCGGCCAGGGTGTGCCTCTTCGGCGATCGGCTGACGGTCGAGCCGTGGCGGGGCGTGCCGGACATCGTGCCGTTCTCGCTGTTGACCGACGTGCAGCGCGACGGCTGGGAGCTCGCCTTGCAGCTGCGCGGGCTGCAGCCCGTCGTCGTCCGCCATCTCGGGGCACGCACCGACGAGTTCCTCGAGCGGCTCGCCGGCGCCCGCCGTGACCTCGAGCAGCGCACGGCCGGCGCGTACGCCGAGTTCGACCCGGCTCTGGCGCAACTCCCGGCCGCCGACGGCTGGGCCGTGGACGAGGCCGCCGCCGGACCGCCGTGGTCGACGCTGCGCGGGGCGTTCGATCGGCTGGAGCGGGCGGATGAGGTCCGTGTCCTCGAGGCGCTGGCCGGCGCGCGCCTCCGGCTGGGGCTCAAGGCGCGGCCGGGGGGTCTGCTGCCGTTCGCGCTGGCGCCCGTGGGCCACCGTGTGGTCGTCGAGGGCGCGGCTGCCGACGACCGCGCCACCTTCGTGTTCGCCACCACGGACGTCGACCGCCTCAACGCGGTGCTGCTGCTCACGAGCTTCCGGCGCGAGGCGCTGTCGCTGCCCGAGGAGCGGCTCGGCCGCTGGGCGCTGGCTGTCCGCCTCCTCGAACACGTCCGCTGGGCCCGCGCCGCGCTGGCTGCGCGGGTGGTCCACGACGGCGACTGGGAGGGTCGCCTGCACGCCGCGCTGGCGTGAAGCGGGCCCGTCCCAGCGCATCGCAGAGGCTGACGGGGCGGAGGCGGAGGCGGAGGGATTCGAACCCTCGAGGGCTGTTACACCCAACGTCATTAGCAGTGACGCGCACTAGACCGGGCTATGCGACGCCTCCCTTCGAAGTGGGCAGTGTAGCGTCGCGTCCAACGCAGCTACACGGAGGAGGCTGAACCCATGATCCCCGTTCCAGGCCAGCGCCCTGACTGGTTCGACGACGACCTCTTCGGCTTCGTCAGCCACTTCGTCGAGGTCCAGGGGCACACGGTCCACTACGTCGACGAGGGCGAGGGGCCGGTCCTGCTCATGCTCCACGGCAATCCGACCTGGTCGTTCCTGTACCGGGACCTGATCGCGGGGCTGCGGGGGTCGTTCCGCTGCATCGCCCTGGACTACCCGGGCATGGGGCTGTCCACGGCACGCAAGGGCTACCGCTTCGGCCCGGAGGAGCATCGCGAGGTCGTCGCCGCCTTCGTCACCCAGCTCGACCTCACCGGCGTCACCCTGGTCCTGCACGACTGGGGCGGCCCGATCGGCATGGGAGCCGCCACCCGCGATCCCGACCGCTACCGGGCGCTCGTGCTCGGCAACACCTGGTGGTGGCCGCTGGACGACTTGACCACCGCCGCGTTCTCCTGGGTGATGGGCGGTCCGCTCGGGAAGGTGCTGCACTCCCAGCTGAACGTGTTCGTCGAACAGGTGATCCCCCGCTCCCACAGCCTGCGCACGGTGACCGACGCCGAGATGGCGATGTGGCGGGGCCCCTACCCCAACCCGGCGTCGCGCGAGCCGACGCACGTCTTCCCCCGGCGGATCACCGAGTCGGGGCCCTACCTTGCGCAGACGGCCTACGAGGTCCAGATGACCGGCCTCGACCAACGGCCGGCCCTGCTCTTGTGGGCTACCAAGGACCCGGCGTTCGCCAAGCTGCGCGGCGCGGTGGAGCGGCGGCTGCCTCACTCCACGACCCGGCTGCTGGAGGGCGCCAACCACTACTGGCCCGACGACGCCCCGGACGCCGCGGTGACCGGGATCCTCGAATGGTGGGGTTCCGACGGTCCCGGGGGCGGCCCCTCGACGTGATCGACCGCGCCGCCGTCGAGGACGCCGCCGAGCGCATCGCCCCGTACGTCCGGCCGACACCCACGGTGGAGCTGGACGGGGTCGTGTTCAAGCTCGAACAGCTCCAGGTGGCCGGGTCCTTCAAGGCACGTGGGGCCTTCACCCTGCTGACCGACCCGGCGCTCGGCGATCGCGACGTCGTGGCGGCGTCGGGCGGTAACTTCGCGCTTGCGCTGGCGACCGCGGCGAGGGCACTGGACCGCAAGGCGATCGTCTTCGTGCCGGGTAGCTCGCCGGCGAGCAAGATCGACGCCCTGCGGCAGGTCGGCGCCGACGTGCGGGTCGTCGAGGGGTACTACCCGCAGGCGCTGTCGGCGGCAGAGGCCTACCACGAGTCCCACGATGCGGTGTGGGCGCACGCCTACGACCACGAGGCGATGATCATCGGCGCGGCGACCCTGGGCAGGGAGATGGAGGGTCAGGCAGCGTTGGACACGGTGCTGGTGGCGGTCGGCGGTGGGGGCCTGATCGGCGGCGTTGCGGCCTGGTATCGCGACCGTGCCCGCGTGGTCGGCGTCGAGCCGGAGGGCTGCCCGACGCTGCACGCCGCACTCGGGGCGGGACGACCGGTCGAGGCGCCGGTCGGGGGGATCGCCGCTTCGTCGATGGGCGCCAGGCAGCTGGGATCCCACACCTGGGAGGTGCGGGAGTGGATCGCCGGCAGCGTGCTCGTCAGCGACGACGAGATCGTGGCCGGCCAGCGGTGGCTGTGGGACACGGTGCGGCTCCTTGTCGAGCCGGGCGGCGCGGTCGCGTGCGCGGCGCTCCGCTCGGGCCGCTACGCGCCCGTCGACGGCGAGCGTGTCGGCGTGATCGTGTGCGGCGCCAACGTGGATCCGGCCTCCTTGGCCTAGACCGACCGCGCGTCGGTCGGGGACGCCGGAAGGCCTCCTGCGCTCAATGCGGGGGCGGCGGCAGCGGACCCGGGGGCGCGGGCGGTCCCGGCGGCGAGGGCGGCCAGTAGTACACCGGCGGCGGCCCACCGGGAGCAAGCTCGGGGGGCCGGTGGCGGTGGCGCGCCATGGCGACGGCGGCCACCACACCACCCGCCAAGAGCACCAGGTAGCCGATCCCGAACGTCCACAACAGCAGCAGGGCGCCCACAACGACCTCAGCCGCGAACGCGAGCACCCCCAGTACGGCCGTCACCGCCGCCGCCTTGCGGGCCCTCGTCGATTCGACGCCTGCCAACAGGAGCGACCACCAGGCCAAGCCGAACCAGGCGAGCACCGCCACCACCGCGGACGGCACCAACAGCAGCAGTTCGTCGAAGCCGGGGGTGCTCGCGACGGCCGCAGCCGCGATCCCCAACCCGATCGCGACCACAGGCGTGACGACCCCCAACAGCACCGCCCACACGCGACGGGGGGCCGCAGTGCGGCGGCCCTCGAAGAACGTGCTCATCCCCTCGTAGGTGCCCCAGGCCGCCAGTGTGGTCGCGCAGCAGCAGCAACAGCAGCAGCACGTGGGCGTGGGCACCGGCCCGCCCCCGTCGGGACGGTCGAAGGAGGACGGCAGCCGGATCGCCTGCATCTGACCAGGTTAGGCGAGCGGGCGCGGTCGGCGGCGCATGCACTCGTCAGTGCGCCGGGTCGCCGACGACGTAGGCCAGTGCAGTGTGGACCCGCGGTCGCCGTCCGCGGTTGATCACCTCGTCCAGTCCCGCGTCGTCCGTCCCACCCAACAGGTAGCCCGCCAACCCTGCCGCGGCGGCGCGCAGCTCCAGCGCATGCGCGGTCATGCCCACCTCCATGAGCGCGAAGCGCCCGCCCCGCTCGCCGTACTTGTCGAGCACGGCCTCGAGGTGCAGGGCGAGCACGACGACCGCCGCGCCGCCGGGGTCGCCGGTCGGGTCGAGCAGGTCGCCGAGGACCTCCTCCTCAGGCAGCGGTCCGACCTCGACGAGAGCGTGCTCGGACGCCAGGTGCCGGTGCACGCCACGCTCGAGCGGTGGGGAGGGGCGGCGCAGCAGGAGGAAGACCTCAACCGGGTAGAGCGCCCCTGCGGAGCCGACCAGCCGGCCGCTGCCGTCGGCGCGTCCGGCCGCCCCGCTGAGCAGCGCGGCGACGGACTCGGCGGTCAGCGGCTGCTCGGCGAACGCGCGGCGGGAGCGTCGCGCCTCCGCCGCCTGCTGCATGGCGTCGACGGGGCGTCCCAGCGCCACCGGCGCGGCGGTGACCGCCAGGCGGTCGGCGGCGGGCGGCGGCGGCTGCCAGGCGCCGGCCCGCTGACCGAAGCCGGCCCGGGTCGTGGCGTTGAGGCTCGAGTTGAGCCAGAACAAGTCGAACGCGGGCGCCGCCCTGCCGTCCGGTCCGGTGCGGTCAGGCGCGGCGGTCATCCCAGCGGGTGGGGGTGGGGGCTAGGCCAGCGGGCGCCTCGCGTCCATGGGTAGCGGCGCTGCAGGTGCCGGGCGGCGCCGCCGAGGAACGGCCAGCGGTGATCGGCGTGCAGGGGCGTGAGGTCGGGCGAGAGGACCCGCACCGCGTGGACCCTCAAGGCAGCCAGGTCGGGCGCGAGGAAGCGCCGGGCGTAACAGCGGACACCGGCCGCAGCGAGCCCGTCGCGCAGCCCGCGCAGCTGGACGAGGTCGTCGCCCAGGTCGCTGGTGGCCCGCCGGGGCGCGGCGGTGGTCGGTCCCGCCCACACCGGCAGCTGCTCCCACTCGTCCGGGTGGGCGGTGTAGTACAGGGCGTGGGCGTCGAAGTCCGTCACCTCGGCAGCAGAGGCGGGCAGCCGCGTCGCCGGATCGGCGAGCCGGTCGGCGAGGAACACCAGTCCCTGTGCCCACTCGTCGCGGGCCTTGGCCACCGCCTCGTCCCACGAGGCCCGGCAGGCGATACCCAGCGTCGGCCGCGGGCGGCCGTGCAGGGGGATGCTGCCGACGACCGCAGCCACGGGGTGCGGCGACCACTGGGGCGTCAGGTCCAGCACCGCCGCCGGCCCGTCGGAGGGCACCCTCCGGGCGGCGACGCCGTGCAGCCAGGTGGTGGTGAGCGCATCCCGCTCGACCAGCTCCTGCAGGGCGCGCAGCAGGGCACCTGCCAAGGTCGGGGCTGCGGCCAGTCCCGAAGAGGTCGCGACACGCCCGAAGCGGCCGTCGAGGCTGACCAGCGCGGCGGGCACCCACACGGTCGCGCCGGTGACGAGGTCCGTGGCGTCGGTCAGCGGTGCGTCGGCGGCTGCGAGCGCAGCGTGGGGGAAGTCTCGGCGGCGCTGTTGCCGGCGGGTGAACAGCTCGAAGTTCGGCCGCTCGGCTGCTGGGACGTCGTGACGTGGCCTCAGGACCAACGGTGCCGCCCAGGCGCCGTAGCGCTCGTAGGCCTCGCCCAGCGCGGCGTGCTTCGCGGCGGCGTCCGTCGCGCCGGCGCCACCGCCCGCTGCGGTTCGCCGGTCGCGCCACGCGCTGATCCCCGCGTGGTGCACCCCGGCGACGTCGGCCCACCCGGTCGGGATCACCGTAGGGGGGGCGACCATGCCGTGGCGCTGGTCGGCGCCGAGCTGCAGGGTGTCCACCGCGGCGAAGCTAGGGCATCACGCGCCGGGCAGTGGCAGGCCCGCGGCCGCGCCGGCGGCGGCGAACGCGTCGGCGAGCCCGGCGACCGAGGCGTGGGCGTTGAGCCCGCTGGGGTTGTCGAGCAGCCACCAGCGCGGGTCGTCGGGCTGCTGCCCGCGCGTGGCGTCCGGTCGCTCGAATGCGGTGCGGTAGGCGTCGACACCGAGCACGGCCACGGCGGGGATGCCCAGGTCGGCGACAAGCTGCCGCAGGCGTGCAGCGCCCGCGTGCAGCTCTGCAGCCGTCACCTCGGCGGCGCGAGAGGTCGGTCGCGCGACGAGGTTGGTGATCCCGAGCCCGTGCGCGGGCAGGAGGTGCTGGTCGTCGGGCCCGAACGGGCGTGCCAGCAACCCGCTGGCGGACAGCGCCGGCCAGAAGCGGTTGCCGGGCCCCGCGAAGTGGCGGTTGCGCTCGGCCGACCGGCGCCCCGGGTTGATGCCGACCAGCAGCAACCGCACGCGGTGGTCGAGCACATCGCCCAAACTGGACCCTCCTCCGGCGGGCCCAGTTCGCCCCCCGGCCGGGCCTCCGTCCCCCTCACGGGGGACGTCGTCGATCGGCGCGAGGTCCCCCACCTAAGGTCGTTCCTCCAAGCCGACGGCGCTGAGGTCGAGGCCGCCCGGCCGTGGACCCTCACCGCACAACGGGCACCACGGCACGCGCAGCAGCCGGTGGTCGGTGCGTGCCCCTGTGCGCAGGTCGAAGGCGGCGGTGGCGTTGACCGTGGTGGGCGCACCGTCCGCCGCTGCCCGCAGCTCCGTGGCGACCAGCGCGGCCACCAGGGCGACGTAGCCGCCAGCGGCCGGCTCGGGCGGCACCGCGGCCTCACCCCAGCCCAGGCGCACGCGCTCGTCCAGGCAGCCCAGGCAGGCGGTGTCGCCGGGCACGACGTAGGGGCCGAGCGACAGCGTGTGGTGCGTGGCGACATCGACGAGCAGGTGCGGTCCGGCGGGGACCGCCGGGGTGGTCGGCCCGTCGCGGACGACCAGGGCGAGGTCGGCGTCCGACCTGACCAGGACGGGGCGTCCACCGGCGGCGGGCGGCAGGTTGGCTACGGCGGCTTGGATCGCGCCGGCGAGTGGGTGCTCGAGCGTCCACGCCAGGGGCCTGCCGGTCGGCGCGTCGGGGACCAGCACGCCTAGCGTACGCAGCGTATCGGCGAGGTCGCTGTGCCCCTCGATCGTCGCGCCGGCGGCCCATGCTCGCAGCGCCCCCTGTTCCTGGCGATCGACGTCGGTGAGCGCGTAGCGGTGGTCCGCTCCGGCGCTCAGCACCGCGCGGTCGCGGTCACGTTCGACCGTCCATGCGGGGCTCCACCGCCATGAGGTCATCGTCACGCCAGCCTAGTTGGCTGGCTGGTCTTCCCCGGTAGGTGCTCGTCGAGGGGGTTCCCCGGCGGTGCCCGGTGTGGGACCGGAGGGGTCGGCTTGGATCCGGGCACCAGGCGTGGCGGGTCCGGTGCGCGCCGCCAGCGGCCCAAGACCCCGCCGCCCAACCGGCGTACCGTGGACGCGTGCGAGGGCTGTCCCGGCGCCGGCTGCTCGGGCTTGCCGCCACCGCGGCGGTGGCTCGACTTCTGCCGCTGCCCGCTGCCGCGGCGCCGTCGGCGCCGCCGATCGTCCGTCGCTCCACGTGGGGCCCGGACTTGGTGCCCACGGGCCCGCTGCAGCGTGAGGAGGACGTGCGGTTCCTCCTCGTTCACCACACCGCGGACGCCAACGGCTACGCGGCCGACGAGGTCGTGGACCGCCTCCGCGGCTACGTGCGCTTCCACACCGAGTCGAGGGGTTGGGCCGACCTGGCCTACAACTTCCTCGTGGACGCCTACGGCGTCGCCTACGAGGGGCGCACCGGCAGCGTCGACGGCCCCGTCCGCGGCGACGCGACCGGTGGGTCCCAGGGCCACGCGATCCTGTGTGCCTTCATCGGCGACCACAGCGTCGAGCCACCGACCGAGGCCGCGCAGCAGACGATGATCGCCCTGCTGGCGTGGCAGGCGGGGCTGCACGGGCTGGACCCGCGCGACGCGGTGACGTTCACCAGCCGCGGCTCGAACCTCCACCCGGCCGGCAGCCAGGTGACGACGACCGTGATCGCCGGGCATCGGGACATGTCGCTGACGACGTGCCCGGGCGATGCGGCGTACGAGCTGGTGCGCACCGCCTTCCCCGACCGCGTCGCCGCGTTCCTGGCGGCTGGGGCCCCCGGAGCCCCAGCCGGCACGCCACCCTCGGTCGAGGTGGAGGCGGTCCCGACCCCGACCCC
>JAHWKQ010000072.1 GCA_019347785.1 Actinomycetota bacterium | reverse complement strand
CCCAGGGGCTGGCCGGCGTGGTCGTCGGGGCGGCGACGCTGCCGGGCATCGTCCTGGCGCCGGTCATGGGCCTGCTCGCCGACCGCTACGGACGCCGCGAGGTCATCGTGCCCTGCCTGGTGGTCTTCGGCGTCGCCGGCGGGCTGGCCGGGGCGGCGCCGTCGCTGTGGGTGCTCGTCGGGATGCGTCTGCTGCAGGGCGCCGGGTCGGCCGGCCTGATCAACCTCGCCGTGGTGCTCATCGGCGACCACTGGGAGGGTCACGAGCGCTCCCGTCTCATCGGCCGCAACGCCGCGGTGCTCACGACCTCGCTGGCCGTCATGCCGGCCCTCGGCGGGCTGCTGACCGAGCTCGGCGGCTGGCGCGCCCCGTTCGGCGTCTACCCGTTGGCGCTCGTCACGGGGATCGCCCTCGCACGGACCCTGCCGCGGTCGGTGCCGCGCGACGTCGTGCTGTCCGAGCAGCTCGGCGACCTGTGGCCGGTGCTGCGCACCCGCACCGTGGCGGGCGTGCTGGGCGCGGGCACCGTGACGTTCGCCCTCATCTTCGGCCTGGCCCTGACCGTGCTGCCGATCCACTTGCGCGACGAGTTCGGGCTGGGAGCCGGCTACCGCGGGGTGCTGCTGGGCCTGCCGGCCCTCACCAACACCGCCGTGGCGCTGTCGCTGGGCCGGCTGCAGCGGCACTTCCGGCGCACCGGGCAGCTGGGCACCGCCGCCGCGCTGCTGGCATCGGCGCTCGTCGCCGTCGCCGTGGCGCCGAGCCTGCCGGTGCTCGTCGCGGGGATACTCGTCTTCGGGGTGGGGGAGGGGCTGATGATCCCAAACCTGCAGGACCTGGCCACCCGCGCCGGGCCGGTGACGGCCCGCGGGACGGTCGTCGCGTCCTTCGTGGGCGCGTCGCGCCTGGGGCAGACCGCCGGCCCGCTGGTGGCCGGCGCCGGACTGGCGGCCGTGGGTGCCCCGGCCACGTTCGCCGCGGGCGCCGGCGTGGCGGCTGCGCTGGGCGCGGTGCTGATGGCCGGCGGGCGCCGGCGCGCATGAGGGCGGCGGGTCCGCCCCGCCGCCCCCGCGTGTCAGAGTCTGGTCGGGGACCCGCTCATCGGCTGGCGCCCGCGTCGATCGCCTTGGCGGCGTGCCCGGCGCCGACGGCGATCCTGTACGGCTTGGCCTCCTCGGCGATCGGCAGCACCAGGGTCAGCACCCCGTCCTCGTACGAGGCGCGGATGTCGTCGGTGTCCACGCCCTCGCTGAGGAACAGCTGGCGGGTGACGGCGCCCCGCGGACGCTCCGCGGTCAGCACCTGGTCGTCCTCGCCGTGGCGGGCGCGGCGCTCGGCGCTGACCTGCAGCACGTTGCGCTCGACGGTCACGTCGATCGAGTCCCGGTCGACGCCGGGCAGGTCGAGGTCGACGACGAACTCGTCGCCCCGGCGATAGGCGTCCATCGGGATGCCGACCCACCGGCCGGCGTCCGCGGCCCGGTGAAGCAGCTGGTCCACCTTCAGGAACGGGTCGAACCGCATCAGCATGTCCCAACACCTCCTCCGCGGTCGTCGTGCCCGCTCGATCGCGGGGACCCCGGAGGGCTCGCAATCCGTTGCAGAGAACCTGTACCCAAGAGGACAGATATTATGCATACACGCTGGCCCACTTTGGTACTCTGCCGGCATGGAGACATGGCAGCGGCGGCTGGCCGACGAGGAGGCCCCGCTGTACACGATCGGTGTGGTGGCGGAGCTGCTGGAGGTGAGCGTCCAGATCGTCCGTCGCTACGACGACGAGGGCTTCGTGCGGCCGGAGCGCACCCGGGCCGGGCAGCGTCGCTACTCCCGCAGCGACATCGCCCGCCTCGCGCGCGTGTTGCGGCTGGCGGCCGAGAACATACCTGTCAGTGGCATCATGCGGATCCTGGAGCTCGAGGACCGCCTCGAGGCGCAGCGGGGCGAGCGATCGTGACCGCCGGGAGCGCGCCTCCAAACCGTCCGACCTGGACGATACGGAGATCACGATAAGCTGCGCCTGGCATGTCCAGCCGCACGCTGACTCCCGTGTCCTACCTCGTGCTCGGGCTCATCGCCGAGCGCGGGCCGGCCACCCCCTACGAGCTCAAGCGGCGGGTCGCCGGGTCGGTGGGCCACTTCTGGACGTTCCCCCACTCGCAGCTGTACGCCGAGCCCGCCCGGCTGGCCCGCGAGGGGCTGCTGGCCGAGCAGCGGGAGCCGGCCGGTCGTCGCCGGCGGACCTACCGCCTGACCGATGCGGGACGGGGGGCCCTGCGCCGCTGGCTGGCGGAGCCGACCACCGGGAGTGTCGAGTTGCGCGACCCGGGGCTGCTGAAGCTGTTCTTCGCGGGTCAGGCCGACGACGAGGAACTGGCGAGACTCGTGGCCACGCAGGAGGCGGCGCACCGTGCCCGCCTGCGCGAGTACGAGCGGATCGAGTCCGGGCTGGCCGTCGACCAGCGCTCCCGCTACGCGCTGGCGACCCTGCGGATGGGGCTGCGACACGAGCAGGCGGCGGTGTCGTTCTGGCGCGAGGTCAGCGGGTGGCTGCTGCCCGGCGACGACGCCGCGTGACCGCGGGTCGACGGACGGGTCAGATGCGGCAGGTGGCCAGGCCCCGCTTCTCGAGGTAGCGCTGGTGGTAGTCCTCGGCGCGCCAGAACGTGGTCGCCGGGGTGATCTCGGTGACGACCGGGCGCCGGAGGCGGCCCGAGCGCTCCAGCCGCTCCTTCGACGCCAGCGCCGCCGCCTTCTGCTCGTCGTCGTGGACGAACACCGCCGATCGGTACTGCGTGCCCACGTCGGGGCCCTGGCGGTCGCGCTGCGTCGGGTCGTGGGCGGCCCAGAACACGTCGAGCAGCTCGTCGTAGGACACGCGGCCGGGATCGAAGGCGACCTCGACGACCTCGGCGTGCCCCGTCCGCCCGGTGCAGACCTCGTGGTAGGTGGGCCGCTCGGTCCCGCCGCCGGAGTAGCCGACCGCGGTCGCCGTGACGCCCTCGACCTGCCGGAACGCGGCCTCCACCCCCCAGAAGCAGCCCGCCGCGAACGTGGCCCTGCGCTCCATGCCTGCCCCTCTCGCCAGGCCCGGCCGGTGCGGCCCGGCCTGCCCGGTGACCATGGTAGGCGTCCCCGGCTGGCGGGGCGGCTCGCGCCGGGCGAGCATGCGCGGTGGGAGCCGACCGATGGGAGGCCCATGGACGCGGATGCCGTACGCGAGCTGTTCTCGGGGCTTCGGGTGCACGCGTTCGGCGGCGTGTTCCACGTGCCGGCCCGTGACACCTACCCGGCCCTGTTCGCGTGGGACTCGGCCTACCACGCGCTGGCCCTCGCGCCGCTGGAGCCGCGGCTGGCCGCCGGCGAGCTGCGGACGCTGTTCGCCAGCAACCGCCTGCCCGACGGGCTGCTCGCGCACGAGCGCTCGCTGCCCACCGAGGAGGCCCGAAAGCGCCAGGCCCACTTCACCGACAGGCTCGGGCCGCTGTGGGGCGTCGGTGACCGCTCGCTGCTGATCGACCCGCCGGCGCCCGTCTACGCGGCCGCGCGCGTGGCGCCCGGCCTGGTCGATCGGGCGGTCGAGGTGCTCGACGCCATCGACGCCCGGCGCGCCGTGTACGGCGGGGAGGGGGGTCGACCCGAGGGGGTGCCGGTGATCCTGCACCCGCTGGAGTCGGGCACCGACGCCTCGCCGATGTACGGGAGCCTGCTGCCCGGGGACCCGGGGCTGGCCTGGCACGAGCGGGTCCGCATCATCAGCCTGCGGGCCGCGCGGCTCGGGTGGCGCGCCCATGCGGCGCTGGACGGCGGCCATCCCTTCGTCGTCGCCGACCCCACGATGCTCGGCTGGTACGTGCTGGCGCGCGAGGCCACCGGCGGGATCGAGCGGGCGCGGGCGGTCACCGCCTGGGCCATGGACCACCTGTGGGACGGCGACTGCTGGGGCGGCTGGGACGCGGTGTCCGGACGGCCGCTGCCGGTGCCGACGGCCGCGGGGGCCCTGCTGGCCGCGTGCGACAGCGTCCCCCTCGACGCCGCGGAGCGCTTCGTGGACCGCTGGCTGACGCCGGGCTCGGGCTTCTGGGGCCCCTGTGGGGTGAGCTTCAACCCCCTGGACCCCGACCTGCGCCTGGACCCGGGCCACGAGCTGTGGGCGGGCAACGACGTGTGGGGGGCGACCATGTACTGGGCGCACCTGGCCCTGCGGCGTGTCGGCGCCGACGGTCTGGCCGGGCGGGTGGTGGACCAGCTCGACGCCCTGGTCGAGCGGCACGGCTTCCGGGAGTACTACGACGCGTTCACCGGCCGGCCCGGCGGCGCCGGAGCCGAGGGTGGCTTCTCGTGGCCGGCGCTGGGCCATGTGATGCGGTCCGATCTGGAGTCCGACCGCCGCCCGCGCCAGAAGACTGAGCCTGAGGTATAGGTACAGATCGTTTCCGGGGGCGGTCGAGGGGGGGGGTCCTGGGCTACACTGCCTCCTCCGCGAGACGCCCGGACGACACGCTCGCGGCGGAGGAAGCGCATGTCCACGCGCCGTCTGGCGCTTGCCGTGCTCGTGGTGGTGGCGTGCCTGGGGGGACCGACGCCCCCGGTCACCGCCCAGGAGGAGCCCGTGGGCACCGAGGCCCCGGTCGAGACGGGCCCGCCGCCGACGGTCGACGAGGTCACCAGGGACAACCCGGTGGCCCGCGAGTACCGGCCGGAGCCGTACGTCCCCCCGTCGTTCACGCCCTGGCTGCTGTACCCGCTCCTGCTCGCCGGCGTCGCCGCGGCGCTGCTGATCCTGCTGTTCTACCTGGTGTGGCAGCCCCGCTTCGCCTCCGAGGCCCGACGCAGGTCCAGGAGCCGCCGCCGCTGACCTCCCCGGTCGCCGCGCGGCGGCCGGTCCGCACCCGAAGGGGAGCCCGTGCCAACCACGACACTCGCGGACTGGGACCTGGCCGAGCGTGTGGCCTGGCTGGTGGCCTCGGGGTCCCTGCCGCAGGCCACCCGCTCGGACGCCGAGACGCTGCGGGCCCGGCTGCAGGACACCGTGGGCCGCGCCGACGTCCTGGCCCGCGCGGCGACGGGGCTGGGCGACCAGCTCCCTCCCGCCACGTGCCGCGTCGTCGGTCGTCGCCGCTGGCTGCGCGACAACCTGGCGAGCGTCGCCTGGCTGACCGACCCGCTGGCCGAGCGCCTGTTGCGCGCCGACGGCGTCTCGCGCGCCGCCGCCCGGCGGGTGCTGGCCGTGCAGCTCGGGGTCGTGTTCGGCTACCTGTCGACCAAGGTGCTGGGCCAGTACGAGGTGCTGCTCCCCGGCGACGAGGAGCCGGGACGACTCACGCTCGTCGGTCCCAACGTGCTGGAGCTCGAGCGCAACCTGTTGCCCGGCAGCGGCCTGACGCCGGAGCAGTTCCGGCTGGGCATCTGCCTGCACGAGATCGCCCACCGCCTGCAGTTCGAGGCGGTCCCGTGGCTGCGACCGCACCTGCGGGGGCTGCTGGACGAGTACCTCGCCGACACCCGCATCGATCCCCAGCGCGTGCGCGAGGTGATGGGGCGGCTGCAGGAGCTGATCCGGGAGCCCGCCCGGCTCGCCGAGCCCAGAGCGCTGCTGGAGGTGGTGCTCACTCCCTCCCAGGCGCGGATCATCGACCGTGCGCAGGCGCTCATGTCCCTGCTGGAGGGTCACGGCAACGCGGCCATGGACTGGGGGGCGGAGCTGGCCCAGCGCGACGGCGCCGCGCTGGACTCCACCAGGGTGCGCACCCTGCTCAACCGCCGACGCTCCCGGCCGGTCGACCGGGCGCTGCGCGGCGCGCTCGGACTGTCGCTCAAGGCCCAGCAGTACCGGGTCGGCGAGCAGTTCATCCTGCGGGTGGCCGAGCGCCACGGCCGGGACACGTTCAACCGCGTGTGGGAGGACGTCGCCCACGTGCCCTCCACCGACGAGCTGTCGGCCCCCGACGACTGGGTGGCCCGGGTCGTCGCCTCGGGACCGCCGGCGGCGGGGGGGACCCTGCCGGCGGACACGGCCTGAGCCGGCCGTGGCGACCCCGCACACCGTCGGCGCGCTTCCCGCCGGCCTGCGCCGCCAGGAGATCGTCTCCGCGGTCCGCGAGGCTCTCGACGCCGCCGTGGTGCCCGGGGCGACCTGCGTCGTCGCCCTGTCCGGCGGGCCGGACTCCACCGCGCTCGTCCACCTGACCGCCGAGGCGCGCCCGGACCTGCGGCTGCACGCCGTGCACGTGCGCCACGGGCTGCGCGAGGACCTGTCCGACGCCCGTGTCGCGGCCCACCACGCCGCCGCGCTGGGCATCGGCCACAGCGAGCGCCGCGTGCGCGTGCGCGACACCGGCGCCGGCCTGGAGGCGGCCGCGCGGGACAGCCGCTACGCGGCCCTGCGCGAGGCGGCCACGGGGCTCGGCGCCGGCTGGGTGCTGGTCGGCCACACCGCCGACGACCGGGCCGAGACGCTGGTGTTGAACCTCAGCCGTGGAGGTGGGCTGCGCGGCCTGGCGGCCATGGCCGCCAGGCGCCCCGACGGCCCGGTCGAGGTACTGCGCCCGCTGCTGCGCCTACGGCGCCGGGACGTGCACGCCTTCGTCGAGGGCGAAGGCCTGCGGGCCGTGTCCGACCCCACCAACCGCGACCCCGAGCAGCGCCGCTTCCGTGCGCGCACGCGGGCGCTGCCGGCGCTCGGGGAGCTGGCGGGCGGACCCGGCGACCCGGTTGGCGCGCTGACCCGCCTGGCCGACCTGGCCGGGGACGACGCTGAGGCCCTCGACGTGCTCGCGGCCCGCCACGCCCGGCGGCTCGTCCACGCCTGGGGCCCGGTGCGGGCTGTCGAGGTCCGCGCGCTGGGGGCCCTTCCGCGCGCGCTGGCCGCCCGGGTCGTGCGCGACCTGCTGGCGGCGGTCCGCGGTGACTCGGCCGGACTGGACGCCGAGACGCTGCTCGGCGTCCTTCGGCTGGCCCCCGGCGGGGCTCGCAACGTCCCCGGCGGCGTCTGGGTCACGTGCGGTGGGGGTTGGCTGGCCGCGGCCCCCCCGGACGCGGGCGAGCTGCCCGCCCGGCCGGTCCCGGTGCCCGGGGTCACCGCCCTGCCGGAGATCGGCCAGGCGCTGCACGCGGACACGGCCGACGTCGACGACCGCGGACAGGGACGCCTCGACCGCCTCGACGAGCGCGCCTGGGGACCCGACGCGGGCGGTCCGGGCGACCAGCCGCCCGGCCCGCTCGGCGCGCCTCCGCCGGGTGCGATGCGGGCGCCGGCGCGCTACGTCCTGCTCGACGACCGCCCGGACGGGCTCGTCGTGCGCGCCCGCCGCCCGGGCGACCGCCTGCGCCTGGCTGGGGGGCGGCGCAAGGTGGCCGATCTGTTCGTGGACCTCGGCGTGCCCCGCGCCCTGCGCGGGCTGGTCCCCGTCGTGGCCGACGCCCACGATGAGCCCGTCTGGGTCCCGGGCGTGGGCCGGCGGATGGGGGACGGCCCGCGCCGCGAGCCGGTGCGCCTGTGGCTGGCGAGCACGGGGCGCCGCCTCCCGGACGCGACGAGCCGCTAGGAGCCAGCCGTGCCAGTCCGGCAGCAGCGCGAGCCCGCGCCAGTCCACCCCGACATCGAGCGGGTGCTGCTCACCGGCGACCGGATACAGGCGCGCCTGCGGGAGATGGCCGCGCTCATCGACCGCGACTACGCGGACCGCGAGGTCCTGCTCGTGGGCGTGCTCAAGGGCGCCTTCCTGCTCATGGCCGACCTCGCCCGCTACGTCACCGTGCCGATGCGCTTCGACTTCATGGCGGTGTCCAGCTACGGGTCCGCGACCCAGACGTCCGGGGTCGTGCGCATCCTCAAGGACCTGGAGCAGGACATCGGACAGCGCCACGTGCTGCTGGTCGAGGACATCGTGGACACCGGGCTGACGCTGAACTACCTGCTGCGCAGCCTGCGGGCCCGGCGCCCCGCCTCGCTGGACGTGCTGTCGCTGCTGACCAAGCCCGAGCAGGTCCGGGTGCCCATCGAGGTGCGCTACGTCGGCTTCGAGGTGCCCGGCGTGTTCGTCGTCGGCTACGGGCTGGACTACGCAGAGCGCTACCGCAACCTGCCCTACATCGGCACGCTGCGCCGCAGCGTCTACGAGACCCCGTAGGTCCACCCCACGTGCGGCCGTGGTCCACGGCCCCGGGAATGCGCGGGGTGACGCTGTGCGAGTAGGATGACCGGCCGGCGCGGCCGCGCAACGGACCGCATGCCCCACCGCATCCGGGCCGGAGCACGTGGTCCGGCGCGGGACCGGCCGGAAAAAGGGCACGCAGGGCGCCAGGAGGACGGGACCGCGGGCGTGGGGCGAGAGCGGGACGGGGCCGGGGCCCACGGGCCGGAGACCGAGTCCCTGGAGGAGGCCGGGTCCTCGGAGCCCGCCGCCGACCGGGTGCGGCTCGTGACCGGCATGCCGCCGGCCGGAACGTCCGACCACGACAAGATCCGCCGGGGCGTACGACTGCTCATCGAGGGCATGGGCGACGACCCGGACCGCCCCGGCGTGCGGGCCACGCCCGAGCGCGTCGCGCGCATGTTCGACGAGGTGTACGGCGGGTTGCACGTCGATCCCCGCGACGTGGTCGACGTGGTCTTCGAGGAAGGCCACGACGAGCTGGTGCTCGTGCGCGACATCCCTGTGGCGAGCATGTGTGAGCACCACATGGTCCCCTTCATCGGTCGGGCGCACGTGGGCTACATCCCCAACACGCGCGGCCAGGTGACGGGGCTGTCGAAGCTCGCCCGGCTGGTCGACGTCGTCTCGAGGCGGCCAAACCTGCAGGAGCGGATGACCGCCACCATCGCCGACACGCTCGAGGAGGTCCTCGAGCCCCGCGGGGTCATCGTCATCATCGAGGCGGAGCACCTGTGCATGACGATGCGGGGCGTGCGCAAGCCCGGGTCGGTGACGGTGACCAGCGCGGTCCGCGGCCGGATGCGCGATGATCCCAGGACCCGGTCGGAGGCCATGGCGCTGGCGACCGGGCGCTCCCCGGGAGCCCGCTAGTCGTGGGAGGCGCCGGGGGTGACGGGGGCGTGGTGGTGCGGGTCGAGGACGCCGGCCCCGGCGCGGTGGTCCGGGTCGTCGTCAGCGGGGTCGGCGACCCCGGGCGGCTGGGCGCCGCGGCGGACGCGGTCGCCGCCCCGGAGCTCCGCGGCGACCGGCTGCGCGCGACGACGGCCCCCGACGCACTGGTGCGCGCCGCGGGCCGGGCTCTGGCCCCCGAGGAGGCGGAGGCCCTGGAGGGCGGCCTGCGCCGGGCCGT
>JAHWKQ010000270.1 GCA_019347785.1 Actinomycetota bacterium | reverse complement strand
CGCGAACAGCTGCGCTTCGCCCGGCGTGCGGGGGAGCGGATGGCCGCCCTCGTGAAGGCCGAGCTGGAGGCCGGCGCCGCGGTCAGCGAGCCCGTGGCCGTCGCCTGAGAGCCAGGCCGCCGGCCAGCGCGAGTAATCCCAGCGCGACGGTCCCGACCAGCGTGGCGCCGGTGAAGGGCAGGTCGCCTTCCTCCACCGGGCGCGGCGGCTCGTCCGCGCCACGCGCGCCTCCACTGTCGCCGCCCTCCCGGGCGCCCTCGTCGGCGCCGCCGCCGGCGTCGTCGTCAGTGCCCTGGTCCACGCCGCCGCCGGCGCCCTCTTCGGCGCCGCCCGCGCCACCCCCACGCGGCGAAGGCGCAGGCCTCACCGGGGCCGCGATCGGGTTGTTGCGCACCGGGACCTGCAACCGCACCTCGCTCAGCGTGAACGCGCCCGGCGCGCTCGCCGCGCGGATGAAGGGGTCGTCGTCCTGAGCCAGCTCGATCCGGAGGCGATGTCCCCGCTCGAAGCGCCAGCCGTTGCCGTGGAGGTCGAAGGTGCTCGATGCGGCCCGGGCGTCGCCGATCACGAACGGCCCGCGATCGACCATGACCTGTTTACCGTCGGGCGCGACGTCGTAGAGGCGGGCGTTGAGCTGGCGCCCGGCCGTGCCCGTGTGGCTCACCGTCACGCGCGTGCGGCCGATCATGATGGCCTCGCCGGGCAGCGGCGCGCTGTCGTACACCGCAACGCCGGGCCCGGCCGGCTCGGTGTGCACCGGGCAGGCGCCGCCCTCGTTGAGCCGCTGGTTGAGCACCGGGTCCGCGGCCACCTTGTGGGTGTCGACCGCCGGATTGGTCACCACGCGCGTTCCGGCCAGCCTGAGGTCGAGCGTCTCGGGCGCCAGGGCGGCGAAGGTGGCCGCGGTGAAGCGCTCCCCGGGCTCGTCGGCGGGGAAGCGCGTGGTGGCGTCGGACGGGCAGGTCTGCAGCGACGCGGTGACGTCGCGCGCCGGCGCCGGGGCGTCCACGTTGGCCGGCGGCCGCGCGTAGTGGTCCACGAACGCGTTGAGACGCGAGGTGACACCGTGGCGCACCCGGTTGGCCGGCGGCGCACTGAGGTCGCCGTCCGGGTAGTCGTCGAAGATGCAGCGGCGCCTCTCCTCGCCGCAGACGTCGGCCCACTCCTTGGCCTTGTTCTGGGTGAAGTGCTGGTAGTCGCCGTAGTACTCCTGCACGGGGTAGTCGGGCACGACGGACTTCAGGCGCTCGACCATCCGCCGGTGCTCGTGGGAGGGAAACAGCGGGTCGGTGAACGTGCCCGCGCTGAACACCGGCACGCGGGCCCGCGGGTCGGTGCGCAGCCGCTCGAAGAAGCCGTTGCGGTAATAGGCCGACTTGAACTCGAGAAACTCCGGCAGCGTGGTGGCCAGCGTCTGCGCGCACAACGGGTTGAGCGGGTAGGGGTCGACCGCGTTGAGGCAGGTGAAGGCCTCCCCGACCGACGCCGGGAACGTCGCGTGGCCGCCGGCGCCCGGCGGCACGCCCGTCGTGCCCGAGGCGAACAGGCCGGCCAGGATGGAGCGCTTGGGAAAGCCCAGCAGGGCCACCGACGTGGAGCCGTCGAAGGCCGGCAGCGCGTCGCGGCGGTGGTGGCCGTTGGGGACCAGGGAGTAGACGAGGTCGGTCCAGCCGTAGCGCGGGGCCACCGCCGACAGGGCCATGGCCTCCCCGCCGGGGCTCTCCCACGTCGGATCGGTCAGCGCCAGCCAGGCGAAGCCGCCACCGTAGGAGCCGCCCGTGGCCACGACGTTGCGCGGGTCGACCTCTAGGTCGGGGTCGTCGGCGATCAGGCCGGCGAGGTGCTGGAAGTCGTTCATCTCGTAGCGCACGTCGTCGAGCTGGGTGACGCCGGTGGAGCCGCGCTCGCCGTCGGCCAGGGACGAGACGAAGCCGCGGGAGGTGTAGGTGGCGACCACGTAGCCGCGCGAGGCGAACCAGGCGTTGGAGTAGTGCCAGTGCTCACCCTGGGACGTGATCGAGTCGGCCTCCCATTTCGTCTTGTCGTCCCCGCAGCAGCCGTGCATGAAGACGACGAGCGGGTAGCCGGCGGCCGGCGGTGGGAAGCGCTCGGGGTCGGGGAGCGAGAGGTCGACGTCCAGCGCGATGTCGCCGTCGGCGTCGGCGCCGCTGTCGGGGTCGGGGGGCAGCGCCTTGTCGGGCAGGCGCCTGCGCCCGGCGCCTCGCGCCGATCCGCTTTGATGGTCCTGTGCGGCGCGCT
>JAHWKQ010000071.1 GCA_019347785.1 Actinomycetota bacterium | reverse complement strand
CGTCCTCACCCCGCTGCTCGGGGACGGGACGCAGGGGCGCGACCTGCCCTTCCTGTCGTCGCTGTGCGGCGCCTGCTACGACGTGTGCCCGGTCAAGATCCCGCTGCACGACATGCTCGTCGACCTGCGGGCCGACTACGAGGCCACGGCCGCGCGGGGCCGCCCCCGGCGGCTGCTGTGGGCCGGCTGGGCGGGCCTGTGGCGGTCCTCCGGCGGCTACCGGGCGTCGCTGGCGGCGGCCCGGCTCGCCGCCCCCGTGCTGCGGCGGACCTGGCTGCGCCGGCTGCCGGGGCCGGGCCGCGAGTGGGCGCGCGTGCGGGAGCTGCCGTCCCTGGCCGAGGCCGGCGCGCTCCGCCGCTGGCTCGCACGGCGCCGACGTGGGACCGGGGACGCGGGACGCGGGACCGACGGCCGGTGAGCGGGCCACGCGCCCTGGCGGAGCGCTTCGGGGCGGAACTGGCCGCGGTCGACGGCCGGCCGCGGCTCTGCGAGTCCGCCGCCGAGGCGCTGGCCGTCGCCCGCGAGCTGTGCGCCGGCTCGCGGGTGGTGCTCGACGACCATCCCGACATCGCCGACCTCGCGGCCGGGCTGGACGTCGTCGACGATGCGTGGGACGCCGACGTCGGCGTCACCGGCGCCGCCGCCGCGGTCGCCGACAGCGGGACGCTGGTGCTGACCGCGGGCGTCGGCACACCCCGGGGGACCTCGCTCGTCCCCCCCGTGCACGTGGCCGTCGTGCCCTTCGGCCGTCTCGTCGCCGACCTGGGCGGGGCGCTGGAGCTCGTCGCCGCGCAGCGGCCGCCGCCCTCGGGCGTGCAGCTGATCACCGGGCCCAGCCGCTCCGGCGACATCGAGATGCGGCTGGTCCGCGGCGTGCACGGTCCCCGCGAGGTCCACGTGCTTTTGCACCCGGAGTGACGGGACCGTCGCGCGCGCCGTGGGTATGAGGCGGGGAGAGACAGCCGCAGAATCACGCCGAGGGACAGGACGAGCCGTGAGCAGTGACACCGTCGAGAGCCGTTCGCCCCAGGACCCCGACGAGGTCGTGCAGGTCCTTCCCGTCGCCGACCGGTCGGCTGTCTCCCGGGCCGTGGACGCCGCGCGCGACGCGGCCCGCGGGTGGGCCTCGGGGTCCGCGCTGAACCGCACGCAGGCGCTGACCGCCGCCGCGGACCAACTGGCGGCCCAGTCCGAGCGCTTCGCCGACCTCATGGTCCGCGAGGTCGGCAAGCCGGCGGGCGAGGCGGCCGGCGAGGTGGCCCGCGGCGTGGGCATCCTTCGCTACTTCGCCCAGCAGGCCCTGGACCCCGACGGGCAGACCTACCCCGCCCCGGACGGCGCGTCCCTGCTGATGGCGCGGCGCTACCCGCACGGCGTGGTCGGTCTCATCACCCCGTGGAACTTCCCCCTGGCCATCCCCCTGTGGAAGGCGGCGCCGGCGCTGGCGTTCGGCAACGGGGTGGTGCTCAAGCCGTCCCCGTACGCCATCGGCTGCGCCCTCGAGCTGGACAACCTGCTCGACGGGGTACTGCCCAACGGGCTGTTCTCGATGGTGGCCGGCGGCGCCGAGGCGGGCGAGGCGCTCGTGGACAGCGTCGACGCGGTCTCGTTCACCGGTTCGGTCGACGTCGGCCGGCAGGTGGCGCTGGCCGCGACCGGTCGCCACATCCCCGTGCAGGCCGAGATGGGCGGGCAGAACGCCTCGCTCGTACTGCCCGACGCCGACCGCGACGCCGCGGCGGCCAGCGTCGCCGCGGCGGCGATGGGCTACGCGGGCCAGAAGTGCACGGCCACCAGCAGGGTGATCGTCGTGGGCAACCCCGAGCCGTTCACCGAGGCGCTGGCCGACGCCGTCCGCGGGCTCGGGGTCGGCGATCCCGGCGACGCCGACACCGTCGTGGGCCCGGTGATCACCGAGGACGCGCGGCGCAAGGTCCTCGACGCCGCGGAGAAGGCGCGCGTCGACGGGGGGAGCTTCCTGACGGGCGGCCGGGCAGGGGACGCGCACGGCCACTTCGTCGAGCCCACGCTGGTGACGGGCCTGTCGCCCGACGCGGAGCTGGCGCGCGAGGAGGTCTTCGGGCCGATCGCGACGGTGCTGCCGGCGCGGGACGTCGACGAGGCCGTCGAGATCAGCAACGGGGTGCGCTATGGGCTCGTCACGTCGGTGTTCACCCGGGACCTGGACCGGGCGCTGGAGCTGGTCGGGCGCCTTGACACCGGCATGCTCAAGGTCAACGCGCCCACGAGCGGCGTCGACTTCCACGCGCCGTTCGGCGGCGAGAAGGCGTCCAGCATCGGCCCCCGCGAGCAGGGCAAGGCCGCGAGGGACTTCTATACCTCGACGCGGACGATCACGATGTCGCCGCTGGGCGCCTGAGCGATGATGGCGGCGGCGCTGTGGCGGGTCCACGTCCACGGACACGAGCGGCTCGCGCGGGGCCCGGTGGAAACCGGGCCCGTGGAGCTGCTGGCCGAGGGCCTGTCCGTGGACGACCTGCTCGCGGGGTCCGCCGGGACGCTGGAGTACGTGCTGGACGGTCCCGGCGCGGGGGACCTGCCCGCCGGCGCGACGGTGCTCGCGCCCGCAGCCGGGCAGGAGATCTGGTGCGCCGGCGTCACCTACCTGCGCAGCAGGGACGCGCGCATGGGGGAGTCGGCCGGCTCCGGGGACCACTATGAGCAGATCTACCACGCCGACCGCCCGGAGCTGTTCCCCAAGATGGCGCCGGGGCGGGTCCGCGGCCCGGGGGAGGTGATCGGCATCCGGGCGGACTCGGGCTGGGACGTCCCCGAGCCGGAGCTCGCGGCCGTCGCCGACCACCGCGGCCGGGTGGTCGCGTACACCATCGGCAACGACGTGTCCTCGCGCAGCCTGGAGGGACAGAACCCGCTGTACCTGCCCCAGGCCAAGGTGTACACGGGAAGCTGCGCGGTCGGGCCCTGCCTCGTGCCTGTCGGCAGGGCCCCCGACCACGCCGAGATGCGCATCCGCCTCACGATCGTCCGCGACGGCGAGGCCATCTACACCGACGCGGTGTCGGTCGCCGACATGTACCGCACGCCGCAGGACCTGGTCGACTGGCTGTACCGGGCCATCGACTTCCCCGTCGGCGCCGTGCTGCTGACGGGGACCGCGATCGTGCCCGAGCCCGAGTTCACCCTGCGCGCGGGCGACGAGGTGACCACCGAGATCACCGGCCTGGGGCGGCTGCGCAACACCGTCGAGGTCGTGGGGGCGGTGCGCGAGCCGGCCGCCGGGAAGGCGTCGGGATGAGAGTGCTGCGTGTCGGCCCGCCGGGCGGAGAGCGACCGGCCGTCCTCATGGCCTCCGCCGGCGCGCCCGCGGACGGAGACGCCCAGGCCTTGGACCTCGGCGACCACGTCGCGGAGGTCGACGGGGCGTTCCTGGCGGCGTCCGGGTTGGAGCGCCTGGCCGAGGCCGTCGCCCAGCACGGCGACTCGCTGCCCCGCGTGGACCTGCGCCGCGAGCGGGTGGGCGCCCCCATCGCCCGGCCGGGCAAGGTTGTGTGCATCGGGCTGAACTACGCCGATCACGCCGCCGAGACCGGCGCTGTCCTGCCCGATGAGCCGACGGTCTTCTTCAAGGCGTCCAATGCCGTCGTCGGCCCGCACGACTCGGTCCACATCCCCCCGGGCGGCGACAAGACGGACTGGGAGGTCGAGCTGGGCGTCGTCGTCGGCGCCGTCGCGCGTTACCTGCCCGACGTCGACGCGGCGCGCGACGTCATCGCCGGGTACTGCGTCTCCAACGACGTCTCGGAGCGGGCCTTCCAGCTGGAGCGCGGCGGGCAGTGGGCCAAGGGCAAGTCGTGCGAGACGTTCAACCCGCTGGGCCCGTGGCTGGTGACGGCCGACGAGGTCGCGGACCCGCGACGGCTCTCGCTGCGCCTGTGGGTCAACGGGGAGTTGATGCAGGACTCCAGCACCGAGCGGATGGTGTTCGACCCGGCGCAGCTCGTCTGGTACGTGAGCCAGTTCATGGTCCTGGAGCCCGGCGACCTGGTCAACACCGGGACCCCGGCCGGGGTCGCGATGGGCATGGACGCGCCCCGCTACCTGCGCGCCGGGGACGTGATGGAGCTGGAGATCTCCGGGCTGGGCCGGCAGCGGCAGGTCTGCGTCGACGCGTAGGCGGAAGGCGAGGCGCCTCATGGTGACCATCACCAGCATCGAGACCCACGACGTGCGGTTTCCCACCTCGCGGGACCTGTCGGGCTCGGACGCGATGAACCCCGACCCGGACTACTCGGCGGCCTACTGCGTGCTGCGCACGGACGACGCGGCCAACGGCTGGCAGTCGGAGGGCCACGGGTTCAGCTTCACCATCGGGCGCGGCACCGAGGTCGTCTGCGCGGCGATCGACGCGCTCAAGCCCAGGCTCCTCGGAGAGGACGTGGACGCCTTCTTCGCCGACATGGGGTCGTTCTGGCGGCACCTGGTCGGCGACAGCCAGCTGCGCTGGATCGGCCCGGAGAAGGGTGCCATCCACCTCGCCACCGCCGCGCTCACCAACGCGGTGTGGGACCTGTACGCCAAGCGCGAGGGCAAGCCTTTGTGGAAGCTGCTCGTCGACATGACACCCGAGCAGATCGTCTCGCTGGTCGACTTCCGCTGGATCAGCGACGCCATCGCCCCCGAGGAGGCCGTGGACCTGCTCGCCCGCAACGAGGCCTCCAAGGCCGAGCGCGAGGCGCGCATCCTGCGCCAGGGGCTGCCGCACTACACCACGTCGGCGGGTTGGCTGGGCTACCCCGACGACAAGCTGCGCCGGCTGTGCCGTGAGGCCGTCGCGGCCGGCTTCGACGACGTGAAGATGAAGGTGGGCGCCGACGCGGGCGACGACATGCGGCGCGCCGCCATCGTCCGCGAGGAGATCGGCCCCGGGCGCAACCTCATGATGGACGCCAACCAGCACTGGGGGGTGGACGAGGCCATCGCGAACATGGAGCGGCTCGCCCGCTTCGACCCGCTGTGGATCGAGGAGCCCACGAGCCCCGACGACATCCTCGGGCACGCCCGGATCGCCAGGGCGGTCGCGCCGGTCGGGGTCGCCACCGGCGAGCACGCCCACAACAGGGTCATGTTCAAGCAGCTGCTGCAGGCCGACGCGATCTCGTACTGCCAGGTCGACGCGTGCCGGCTCGGCGGAGTCAACGAGGTCCTGGCCGTTCTGGTGATGGCGGCGAAGTTCGGCGTGCCGGTGTGTCCCCACGCGGGCGGCGTCGGCCTGTGCGAGCTGGTGCAGCACGTGTCGGTGTTCAACTACGTCGCGGTGCGGCCGAGCCTGGAGGGGGTCACGGTCGAGTACGTCGACCACCTCCACGAGCACATGGCCGACCCGGTCGCCGTCCGTGACGGCCGCTGGCTGCCCCCGGGGCGCCCCGGCTACAGCAGCACCATCAGGGCCGACAGCCTGGAGGAGTACGCCTACCCCGACGGGGTGGCCTGGGCGAGCCCTTGACGTGTCGATCACACGTCCGTAGTTTCTCCAATGGGGTGCGATATGCCGAACACCCCGGGTAGCGGGGACGCGTCCGGCGGCGGGTGCCGCCGGCAGGCCGCCGAATGAGCGGCCCCGCGCGGACCGCCATCGTGACGGGCGCCGGGTCGGGAATCGGGCTGGCGACCGCGGTGCGGCTGGCCGCCGACGGCTACGCCGCCGCGCTCGTCGACATCGACGAGCGGGGCCTGGACAAGGCGGCCGCGGCCGTGGACGAGGCGGGCGGCCAGTCGCTGGTCTACGTCCACGACCTGGCCGACGGCGAGGGGTTCGCCGGCGTCGCCGACGACGTCGCGGGCCGGCGCCCGGCGATCGACCTGCTGGTCAACAACGCCGGTGTGGGCGTCCGGGCCAGCCTGACGGAGACCACCACCGAGCAGTGGGACCGGACGATCGCCGTCAACCTCACCGCCATGTTCCACACCTGCCGGACCGTGCTGGGCCACATGCTGCGAGCCGGTCACGGCGTCATCGTCAACGTGTCGTCGGTCGCCGGCGTGGTCGGCGTCGCTGAGCGGGCCGCGTACTGCGCCTCGAAGGCCGGCGTCGTGGGGCTGACCCGCGCGATCGCCGCCGACTACGCGGCCCGCGGCATACGGGCCAACGCCATCTGCCCCGGCACGGTCGCCACGGAGTGGATCGACAGGATCCTGTCGGGCGCCGAGGACCCCGAGGGCGCCCGGGCGGCGATGGAGCGCCGCCAGCTCGACGGGCGGATGGGCTCCCCCGAGGAGGTCGCGGCGGGCATCGCGTTCCTCGCCGACGACTCGGCCCGCTTCGTCAACGGCACGGCATTCGTGATGGACGGCGGCATGACCGCCGTGTAGATCAGGGACCCGGCACACAGGAGGGGGACATGGCACGGGAGGCAGCGAACCAGCAGCCGGAGGTCATCACCTACCCGGACCCGCCCGACTTTCTGAGCCAGAAGAAGTTCACGCTGGGCACGGCGCTGAAGGTCTTCGGCCCCGGGGCCATCATCGCGTCGATCACCATCGGCAGCGGCGAGACGTTCTTCGCCTCCCGCGGCGGCGCGATCTACGGCTACGCCATCATCTGGATGTTCGTGGTGGGCGCGCTGGCCAAGGGCGCGCTGTGCTACTCGGCGAACCGCTACATCACGGTCACCGGCGAGCACCCGATGACCCGCTGGGCGTACCTGTTCCCCGGCCCCAGGGGCTGGTTCCCGCTCGCGATGTTCGTCGTATCCGTGATCTCCTTCCCGTCCTGGGCGGGCGGGCTGTCAGTGGGCATCGGGTCCCTCGTGGACCTGTGGACGGGCGGGCTGTTCGGCGCGTCGGCGTGGGCGACGGTCCTGCTGCTCGCCGCGGCCACGCTGGCCTGGGTCGGCGGCTACGCCTGGCTGGAGAGGGCGCAGACGGTCATCGTCGCCGGCATGCTCCTGGCGCTGCTGGTCGCCGTCATCGTGGTCCAGCCCGACTACCTGGCGGCGCTGGGGGGCCTGATCCCCCAGGTCCCCGAGGTGCCCGGGTGGCTGGCCCAGAAGTACCCCGGCATCGCCGCCCGGCCCATCTGGGTCGAGATCGTCGTCTACACCGGCGCCATCGGCGGCGGCGTCTACGACTACATCGGCTACACCGGCATGATGCGCGAGAAGCAGTGGGGGCTGCTGGGCCACCACGACCTGGCGCGGATGGTCGAGGGGTACGCCGAGGCGCCGAAGAACACGCGGCTGGCGCTGTCCTCCGACGACGCCGAGGTCGCCAAGGCCCGGGCCTGGTCGCGGGCGCCGATGGGCGACGTCCTCGTGTCCTTCGCGGCGATGGTCTTCTTCGGGGCGCTGTTCGTGATCATGGGTGCGGAGATCCTGCACGCCGACCAGACCGTGCCGGCCGAGGACAACGTGCTCACGCACCAGGCGCGGTTCTTCACCGTCATCAGCCCTGCGCTGAAGTACCTGTACTACCTGGCGATCTTCTCGGCGTTCTTCGGCACGCTGTACGGCCTGTGGGAGGTCTACTCGTGGACCGCCTACGAGAGCCTCGGCGCCGTGTCGGTGCGGGTTCGTCGGGCGGGCCAGCGTGTCGTGCGCAAGTACGTGTACCTGTACACGCTGATCGGCGGCCTGATCCTGGCCTGGACCGTCGGCGACCTCGTCATCATCGTCACGCCCGCGGCCATCTTCGGCGGCGTCCTCGCCGGTGGCCTTTGGTGCTTCGGCATCCTGTGGGCGGAGAAGGTGGTGCTGCCGCCCGCCTACCGCATCGGCAAGGTCGGGTGGTGGCTGACCCTGTTCGCGGGGGTCCTGCTGACCGCCTTCGGCGTGATGGCGGCCCTCGGGTACTTCGGGCTCCTGCCGTACGAGTTCGTCTGAGGGGGCGCCCGCCCCGGCCGGTGTGCGCCGGCCGGGGCGTCGGGCCACGGCGATGCGCTACAACTATCTGCTGGCGGCGGCCTGCTTCGGGCTGCTGGCCTCGTTCCGCTCGGCCGACGGCGACGCCGGCTGGGCCGGGCTGTTCGCCGCGCTCGCCGTCGGCAACCTGTTCCTGGCCGTGCGCGGGCGCCCGGAGGGGGCGGGCCGGGGTCGGCCGGCCGACGGGCCCGGGCCGACGCGGGCGGAACTGCACCGCAGCCTGCGGGCCCAGGAGTCGGGCAGCCGCAGCTGGCTGGTGATCGCGCTGTCGGGTTGGGCGCTCGCGGTCGCCGGGCTGTTCCTGTTCGCCCCGATGGGCCTGGTTGTCGGGGGGCTGGCGGCCTACTCCAGCCTGCGCTATCGCCGGGCGCGGCGCTCGGCGGCGGCGCTGCGTCGGGCGTTGGGAGACACCTAGGGGACGAGCAGGGTCTTGGCGGCCGCGGGCGGTCCGTCCAGCAGGCGGTGGAAGACCTCGACGCCCTCCTCGAGCGGGTGGGCGTCCACCCACGGCGGCAGGGCGTCGGGCCCCAGGCCGGCGCACAGGTCGGCGACCATGCCCAGGCCGGCGCGGAAGTCGGGGTCCAGGTAGCAGAACGTCCCCAGCACGCGCTGCTCGTCTCTGACGAGGCTGCGGCCGTCGACCCCGGCCTTCCGGTCGTGCAGGCCGATCCACACGGCGGTGCCGCCCGGGCGCAACCGTTCGACGCTCTGGGCGCGCGTCCCGGAGGTCCCCACCGCGTCGAAGATGACGTCGAACTCCCCCTCGAGGCGCTCGCCGACGTCGTGCGCGCCGACCGTGCGCGCCGTCTCCAGCCGGGCCGGCTCCAGGTCGGCGACGGTGACGGCCGGTGTGCCGCGGCGCACGGCGACCAGCGTCACGGCCAGGCCCAGCATCCCCGCCCCGATGACGCCGACGCGCTCGGGGGCCGGGTCGGCGGCCTGCGCGAGGGCGAACTCGTGACTGGCGTTGGCCAGGGGCTCGACGAGGGCCGCGTGGCGGGGCGACACGCCCTCGGGCAGCGGATAGCAGTTGCGGTGCGGGACGACCACGCGCTCGGCGAAGCCGCCGTCGCGGTGGATGCCGACCAGGGCGCGGTTGCGGCACAGGTTGTGCCGGCCACGCAGGCACAGGTCGCAGGTCAGGCAGGACACCAGCGGGTTGACGACGACGGGCTGGCCGGTGTCGGCGCGCACCCCGGCGAGCTCGTGGCCCATGACCAGCGGCGGCACCCGGAACGGGTCCCGGGTGGCGAAGCCCTCCAGGTCCGAGCCGCAGATGCCCACGGCGCGCACCTCCACGACGACCCCCTCCTCGCGCGGGTCGGGCTCGGGCTCGTCGAGGTTCCGCAGCTCCAGCCGCCCCGGCTCGGTGTAGACGACCGCACGCATCCCCTGACTCCTAGATCGGAAGAG
>JAHWKQ010000269.1 GCA_019347785.1 Actinomycetota bacterium | reverse complement strand
GGTGACGCGCCCCCACCTCGCTGACGACGACGGTCGCCGTGGGGAAAGCCGCAGCCACATCGCCGGCGCCGCCGGCGTGGTCCAGATGGACGTGGCTGACCACCAGGTAGGCGAGGTCGGTCGGCTCCATGCCCAGCTCGCGCAGCGAGTCGACCACGTGGTCGATCGACAGCGCCGGTCCGCACTCGACGAGCGCCGGCCGGGGGGCGCGCACCAGGTAGCCGGCGGTCACGCTGGTCATGCCGGCCGTCATCGTGTCGATCGCGACGATGTCGTGCGGCAGCTCCTCGATCCGCGGCGTCACGCGTGCGCCTCCTCGTCGGCGGGGCGCTCGGCCGGGGGTGGGGGTGTCCGCCCGCTCCCACGGGGCACCCCGGGCGGCCTGTCGCCCGCCTGGCCCCCACCGAGCTCGTGGATCAGCTCGTGGCGGTGGATGTAGGTCGACAGGACGGCCTGGATGATCGCGGCGGCGGGCAGGGCCAGCAGGGCGCCCACGGCGCCGAGCAGCGTCGCGCCGATCAATACCGAGACGAAGGCCACCGCCGGGTGGACATCCATCGTCTGGGCCTGCAGCCGCGGCGCCAGCAGGAAGTTCTCGACCTGCTGGTAGCTCACGATGAAGACCAGCATCCACAGGCCGTCCAGGGGCTCCGCCGCGGCGGCCACGACCAGCAGCAGTATCCCGCCGACGTAGACGCCGATGATCGGCACGAAGGCGCTCATGAGCCCCATCCACACGCCGAGGGGAACGGGGTAGGGCACGTCCAGGACGATCAGCGCCAGGCCGTGCAGGAAAGCGGCGATCACCGACATCAGCAGGCGGCTGTAGATGTAGCCGCCGGTCTTGGCCACCGCCAGCTCCCAGATCTCCAGCAGTTCCCGCTGGCGCTCGGGCGGCAGCGGACCCGCCAGGACCCGCCGGAAGCGGGGCCCGTCCGCCACCAGGTAGAAGGTGACCAGCGCGATCGCCAGGAACTGCACGACCAGGCCCAGAGCGGCCGCGCCGATGCCGACGATGTTGCTCGCGGCGCCGAAGGCGATGGTGCTCAGCCCGTCGCCGATCTCGTTACTGAGCCGGATGATCTCCGCCTCCAGCGCGGGGCTGGCCTCGAGGTCCCAGCCGAACGGCAGGCTGGACAGCAGCCCGTTCACCTCCTCCAGCGAGCTGGGCAGGCTGGCGATCAGCCCGGAGACCTGCTCCACCACGAGCGGCGTCATCGCGGCGAGGACGCCCACGCCCACCACGAGGACCATGAAGAAGACCGCCCCGGTCGCCGCTCCCCGTCGCCATCCGTGCCGGGCCAGCCACTGCACGGCCGGCTCCATCGCGAACGACAGGAACAAGGCGACCAGGAGCATGAGCAGGGTCGCCTGCAGGGCACGAATGACGACGATGGCCGCGTAGGCCCCCGCGAGCACCGCCACGAGGCCCAGCAGCCGGCCGGGGGTCAGCCACGTCTCCGGCCGACCGCCCCCACCACCGCCGGGCCCACGCCCCGCACCGCCCCGCCCGACAGCCCCGGGCGGGGCCTCGTGGCGACGGTCGCGGGCGCTGGTCATGTGGTGACGGTAGCGGGCTCGGCCACGGCACGCATGACCAGGCCGGTGCGTGGCTTCGGGCGGAACCAGGTCGTCTTCGGGGGCAGGCGGTGGCCCGCGGCGCCCAGCGCGAACACCCGGTCGGCCGGGACCGGCCGCACGAGGAACAGGGCGGCGCCCGGGTCCGAGTCGACCGCGTCGACCGCCTCGACGGGGTCGGTGACATGCTCGACCGGGGCGTGCGGGGCCGTCTCGGACAGGGCGTCGGCGACGACGTCGACGTCCAGCAGCGGTCGCGCGTCCGGGCCGGGGGCGTCTTCGGGCGGGTGCAGCAGGCCCGCGTCGCCTCCGGGCAGGCGCAGGGCGCAGGCCGGCCCCGGCTCGTCGCCCAGGCGCGCGAGCAGCACCCTCGGGTCCCCGCCGACGGGCGCCGTGCCCGCCCGCGCCCGCAGGCGCTCGACCGCGAGGGGCGGCAGGGCGCGGGCGAGGCGGTGGATCGGGTCGACCCGTGGGCCGTGGGTGCGCGCGTCGACCAGGTACATCAGGATGCGGTCGCGCGGCGGGTCGCGGCCGGCCGCGGACGTCGCGGCCCGCCGTCGGAGCTCCAGCGCGCTGGCGTAGCGATGATGGCCGTCGGCGATGACGACCTGCACCGTCGCCAGCGCCGCCCGCAGCCGGTCGATCGTGGCGCGGTCGCGCACCGCCCAGACCCGATGGTCGACGCCGGCCTCGTCGGTCAGGCCCACGACG
>JAHWKQ010000268.1 GCA_019347785.1 Actinomycetota bacterium | reverse complement strand
CAGCGCGCCCTGGGCGCGCTGGTGCTCGCGGGCCTGGTCGTTGAGGTGCTCGCGGGTGGCGTTGTCGCGGGCGATGAGCACCGCCTGGGCCGGCCCGTGGCGCCCGGCGGCGGCCTGCCACTCCTCAAGCGCGGCCGTGGCGGCCGGCTGGTCGGTGTGCACGGCCAGGCGGTCGTGGTCTTGGGCCCAACCCAGCCAGCCTTCGGGGCGCCCCTCGTGCAACAGGCCCAGCGCGCGGCGCTCGGTGGTGTCGCGCTGGCGGACCACCGCGGTGAGCTCGTGGCGTCCGACGCGATCGCCGACGGCGCGCATCCAGCCGCCGGCCTGCACGGAGGGCAGCTGCCCCGAGTCGCCGATGGCCACGACCTTGGCCTGGGCGGCCTGGGCGAGCTCGAGGATGCGCTCCGTCGGGCGGGTGGCCGCCATGCCCGCCTCGTCGACGAGCACCACGGCGCCTTGGGGGATCGCGTCGGCATAGCGCTCGTGGTCGATCAGCGCGCGGTCGATCGTCCACGCCGGGACGCCCGCCTCCTCGGTCAGCTCGCGCACCGCCCGCCCCGTCGGCGCGAGGCCGACCACGGGGTGGCCGGCGTCCTGGTAGACCTGGCGCAGCACGCCGGCGGTGTAGGTCTTGCCTGTGCCCGCCAGCGCCTCGACGACGTCGACGCCGTTGCCCGACGTCGCGATCGCGCGCACCGCGGCGGCCTGCTGGTCAGATAGCGGGCGGTCGGCGCTGGCCAGCGCACGCTCGAGCACGGCCGCGTCGACCACGCCGGTGCGCTCGCCGGCGCGGCCCACCGCCGCGGCGATCAGCCGCCGCTCGCTGGCCACCAGCTGGGTGGTCGTCCAGCCGCCTGTCTGGGTGGCCGACACGTCACCGCGCGCCGTGAATGTCTGGCCAGCGCCCCGCACCGCGTCGACCGACGCGCCGTGGCGCGCCGCGGCGGCGAGCTGCTGCAGCGCGTCGCGCCCGGCGAACGCGTTGGCCTTCTCGGTCAGGCCGTGCTCGCCGGCCAGGTGGTCGCCCAGCGCACCGCGGACGCGCCCGTTGAGATCCTCGTCCTCGGGGCCGCGCTGCAGCCGGGCGCGGCCGGCCTCCAGCACCGTCTCGACGTCGCGCTCGGCCAGGCCGTGCTCGGCGGCGCGGGCGCGCACCTCCTCACGCCAGCTGGGGGTGTCCTGCTCGCGGCCGTAGTCCTTGCGCTGGCGGGTGTCATAGGCCACCCGCTCGCGGCCCCGGCGATCCAGCGAGCGGCCCTCAGCCGCCAGCTCGACCTCGCGGGCAGCGATCTGCGCCCGCCGGCGGCTAAACGTGGGCAGGACCTCGGCGGGCACGTCGGCCAGCTCGGCGCTGCCCTTGGTCACCGGGCCCCACGCCAGCCCCAACCGCCGGCTGACCTCGTGGCGCAGGTGGGCCTGGTAGAGGAACCCGGCGGTCTTAGCCTCGCGATACAGCGGGGCTCCGTGCAGGGCGGTCCACCGCCCGTCGGGCCCGCGCGTCACGTTGGCACACACCACGTGTGTGTGCAGCTGGGGGTCCAGCGCGCGCGACATGCGGTGGCGATAGGCCGCGCCGACGACCCCGACGCCCGGATGCTCCTCGGCGCCGGCGTGCCCTCGGCGCACCCGCACCGCCTCGTCCTCGACGTAGGCCAAGGCGCCGCGAACCGCCGCCTCGTGGGCCTCGACGAGCTGCCCCGCGGTCTCCTGGTCGGCGGTCGCGTACAGCACGCTCACCGACTTGGGCGCACTGAAGGTCAGGTCGTAGGCCGCCACCTTGGAGCTGCGCCCGTCGTCGCGCAGCGTGCGCTGCAGCTCGGGGTCCGAGGGGTCGATGCCCGCGGCCAGCGCGTTGAACCGCGCCGCCTCGACGCGCCCCGCCAGGCCCAGCGCGCCGGCGCCGCGTCCGACCCACTCGCCCGGGGCCTCACCGCGCCCGGAGTAGTAGTCGTCCTGGCCCTGGGCGACCTGACGCTCGTAGTACTTCTGCTGGCCATTGGCCAGCTTGCCAATGCTCAGCACGCCGGCGTGCGGTGCTCGAGCAAAGCGCGACGGTGGCCCCGCAGGCGGGCCACCTCGTCGGCCAGTTCGACGGGCAGATGGTCGCCGACCGCGCAGGCCAGCAGACGCAGCTCGCGGGCCTCCAGCGCCGCCGCCGTGGTCGCGGGGTCCGGCGTGTGCCCGGTCGCACAGGAGGGGCTCTGCAGGGCTTCCAGCGGGCCTAGCACGCGGCTGATGGTAGCAGTGCTCACCGCTGGTGCAACTGTGTGTCTCCGAGCGGAGCGGGTCGCGGGA
>JAHWKQ010000267.1 GCA_019347785.1 Actinomycetota bacterium | reverse complement strand
CGAGCGGGCACGGGGGTTTCGTGCCAGCTCCTCCTCGTCCGGCGCGACCGGGCGGTTGCGTGCCGGGAAGGCACCGGGCTCCGAGACGACCCGGACCGTCGAGGTGATGCGGTCGAGACGGTAGGTGCGGTCGGCGTCGCGGTCGTGGTCGTGGCCGAGCAGGTACCAGCGGCCCCGCACGTGCACCAACGCCTGTGGGTCCACCCGCCGCCGGCCGGCCTGCGCGCCGCGCGGGCGGTACGTGAACGCCACGGTCGTGCGGCCGTGGATCGCCGCCATGAGGTCGCGGCGGTGTGGCGCATCGACCTCCAGCCGCACCGGCGGGGTGGTGGCGGCCGTGGCCGCGTCGGGGTAGTCGGCGTCGACGGCCAGCTTGAGCAGCCCGCTGCCCGCCTCGTCCCCCAGCCCGGTGAGCGCGACCGCGAACGCAAGCGAGGTCAGCTCGTCCCCTGCGAACGCCAGTGGTGGCAACTCGTAGGCGCGCGCGTCGATCCGGTAGCCCTGCCGGTCGTCCCAGCGGGACACGCGTGACTGGGTGATGGGCACGCCCAGCTCCCGTAGGTCGGCCTTGTCCCGTTCGAACATGCGACGAAACGACTCCCGCTCTTCTTGCCCGTACCCGGCGACGCGGGTGCGGATGTCCTCCGCAGTCAGCGGCAGCCGCGTCTCGCGCAGGGCGATCACGAGGTTGAGGAGGCGCTCGAGCCGGTCCATGCAGTCTGTTATATGCGCGACCGCCGGCGGGTCCGCCCTCTCAGGCCCGGCGGGGAGGAGCCGGCCGGACCTCGACCACGGTCGGGCCGTCGGCGCCGCGGTGCGCGGACACCAGGTCGCGAAGCGCCCCCGGCTGACGTTCGGCGGTCCACACGAGCGCGCGGGGCGCCTGTGCGAGCGCGCGGACCAGGTCGACGCGTTCAGCGACCTCGGGGGGCAGCAGGCCGATGTCGGCGTCGCGCCACCGGGCCAAACCGGTGCGGCCGAGCACCGCGGCCGCGGCCTTGCGCTCGGCGGCGGGCTCGTCGTGGCCGGCCAGGTGCGCGGCCGCCGCGAGCAGCTCCACGACGGTCAGGTCCACGTAGCCCCTGACGCCCCATCCCCAGGCCGTCGCCAAGCCTGCGGCAGCCCGCTCGTGACCGGCTGCCGCGCCCAAGCGCACGTCGCCGAGCAGGAGGGCGTCATCCACCATCGGTTGGGTGGCGATCGCCCGCACGAACGAGCTCGGGTTCGGGTGCTCCACCACGGCGGCCGCGCCGGCAGGCACGGCGAGCTTCACCGTCGCGCCGCCCAGGGCACCGAGGACGCGCAACGCTCGGGGCCAGGTCTCAACGGCCATGAGCCAGCTTCCCGATGACGACGTCGAGGAGGCCCTGTCCCCCCAGCCCCACGGCGACGACCAGCAGCCCGGCGGCGGCGAGGAAGTCGGGGGCGCCCAGCGGCACGGCGATGGCTTCCGCTGCGCTGAGGGCCAGGGCGCCGATCACGGGGCCGTCAGGGTGGCGTAGGCCGCCCAGCAGTGGCCCGGCCAACGCGACGACCGCGATCACGAGCGCCGCGCCTGGCCCCGTTGCCACTCCCCCGACCACGACCGCGAGGACTCCAGCGAGCCCACCCGCCGCGCCGACGACCGCCCCGGCGGCAGGAAGGACGGTGGCGGTGTCCACGCCGGTGGCGCCCGCCAGATGCGGATCGAGCGCGAGCATCCTCACCCCCCGCCCGGCGGCACCACGGTCGAAGCGACGGACGGCGCGCAGGGTCGCAGCGACGACCAGCAGCGTGGCGAGCGCAGCGGCGCCGGGGTCGCCGAGGTCCACGCCGGCCACGGCTGGGGCAGTGACGGGTGCAACAGGAGCGCCCAGCGGAACCAGCGCCACCGCGATGAGCACGGCCGCCCCCGCCGCCCACGGCCATGGCAGCGGTCCCGGCGGTGCCCAGCCACCGGCGAGCGCCCCGGTCGCCGCACCTCCGGCGGCCCCGATCGCGGCGGCGATGACGAGTGCGGCCACGAGGCCGGGGGCGTCCAACCACGCACCGGCCAGCGCCGTGCCCACGACCACCCCCGCGGCCGTGAGCAGTGGCGGCGCGGCGAGGCGTCCGACCTCCCACGCGCTGGCGGTGCCGACGAGCGCCCACACGGCTGCCCAGGCGACCGCGGTGGCCAGCTCGCCGCCGACGAGGAGCGCCAGGACCGCGCCGGCTGTGCCCGCGACCAGCCGGATCGGCGGTGCGTCGCTCACCGCCGCCACCCGCTGAGCACCAGCAGCAGGCCTCCCACGGCGAAGGGCAGCCCCCCCGCCAG
>JAHWKQ010000070.1 GCA_019347785.1 Actinomycetota bacterium | reverse complement strand
CGAGACGGCGGAAGAGGTCGGTCTTCACCGCGACGTCCTCGAAGGCGGCCTCGACCCGCCGCCCCCGGGGTCCGCGGAAGGACTGGCCCGTCGCCGACACGAGGCCGGCCGTCACGTGCAGGCCGCCGCGGCCCAGGTGCGCGACCGACAGCACCGGGGCGCCGATGTCTCCGGGCGCGGCCCACGCCGGCGCCGGGGCGCTGGGCGTGTCGGCCGAGACCACCGCCAGGTCCGCGTCGGCGTCCACGCCGGTGACCGTCCCCGGCGCCTCGCGGCCGTCGGCGAACACGATCCGCACCCCGTCGGCGCGGACGTTGTGCGCATTCGTGAGCACCTGCCCGTCACCGGACAGCACGCCGCATCCCCGGCCGCCGCCGCGCAGCGCGACGACCGCCGGGCCCGCGTCGCGGGCGACCGCTCGGACCACGCCCGCCCACTCGTCCAGAACCGTCATGGCTACCTCCTCCGGCTGAGGGCACCGATGTTACTTACATCATTACGTGCTTGTATACCAATGTGATGGGGCGAAGGGTGCGGCGGCGGCGGCGGAGCGGGAATCCGGCATGATTGCGTCATGGCGATGCGCATCGAGGACTACGCGCTCATCGGCGACACGGAGACCGCCGGGCTCGTCGGACGGGATGGGTCGATCGACTGGCTGTGCCTGCCCCGCTTCGACTCGGGCGCCTGCTTCACGGCGCTGCTGGGCGACGACGACCACGGGCGCTGGTCCCTGCGGCCGGCGGGGGACGTCCACCGCGTGCGCCGCCGCTACCTGCCCGGAACCCTGGTGCTGGAGACCGAGTTCGAGACCGAGGACGGCTGCGTCCGCGTGCTCGACTGCATGCCGCCGCGCGACGGGCTTCCCGACCTGGCGCGGGTGGTCGAGGGGGTGAGGGGGCGGGTCCCGATGCGGATGCGCCTGGTCATTCGGTTCGACTACGGCTGGATCGTGCCGTGGGTGCGGCGGCTGGACGGGCTGCTGGCGGCCGTCGCCGGCCCCGACGCCCTGTACCTGCGCAGCCCCGTGGAGACCACCGGCGAGGGCTTCGCGACCGTGGCCGACTTCACCGTCTCGCCCGGCGACCGGGTGCCGTTCGTGCTCGCGTGGCAGCCGTCGCACCTTCCGGCGCCCGCCGTCGGCGACGGCCTGCGGCTGCTCGCCGACACCGCGTCGTGGTGGCGGGAGTGGTCGGGGCGCTCGACCTACGCCGGCGAGCGGCCCGAGGCGGTGCAGCGCTCACTCGTCACGCTCAAGGCGCTGACCTTCGCGCCCACCGGGGGTGTCGTCGCAGCCCCCACGACGTCGCTGCCCGAGCGGATCGGGGGCGTGCGCAACTGGGACTACCGCTACTGCTGGCTGCGTGACGCGAGCTTCACCCTGTCGGCCCTGCTCGTCGCCGGCTTCACCGACGAGGCCCGGTCGTGGCGGGACTGGCTGCTGCGGGCGGCGGCCGGGGACCCCCGCTCCCTGCAGATCATGTACGGACCGGCCGGAGAGCATCGCCTGCCCGAGCTGGAGCTGGCGTGGCTGCCCGGCTACGAGCAGTCGGCCCCGGTGCGCATCGGCAACGCCGCCTGCACCCAGTTCCAGCTCGACGTCTTCGGCGAGGTGTTCGACGCGATGCACACCGCCAGGGAGGCGGGCATCGAGCCCGACCGCGCCGCCTGGAGCCTGCAGAAGCGCCTGCTGGAGTACCTGGAGACGAGCTGGCGGCGGCCCGACGAGGGCATCTGGGAGGTACGGGGGCCTCGCCGGCACTTCACCCACTCCAAGGTCATGGCCTGGGTCGCCGTGGACCGGGCGGTCAAGGCGATCGAGCGCTCCGGGCTGGATGGGCCGGTCGAGCGCTGGCGGGCGACACGCCAGGCGATCCACGACGAGGTCTGCCGCCGCGGCTACGACGGGCGGGCCGGCACCTTCGTGCAGCACTACGGGGCCTCCCGGGTGGATGCCAGCCTGCTGATGCTGCCCCTGGTCGGCTTCATCTCCCCGCACGACCCGCGCATGAAGGGGACCGTGGCGGCCGTCGAGCGGGAGCTGTGCACCGACGGCCTCGTCGCCCGCTACACGCCCGAGCCGGATGTCGACGGGCTGCCGCCGGGGGAGGGGGCCTTTCTGGCCTGCTCGTTCTGGCTGGTCGACAACTACACGAAGGTCGGCCGCGTGGACGAGGCGCGCCGGCTGTTCGGTCGCCTGCTGGACCTGCGCAACGACGTGGGTCTGCTGGCCGAGGAGTACGACCCGGCTGCGCGGCGCATGGTCGGCAACTTCCCGCAGGCCTTCTCGCACGTGGGGCTGGTCAACGCCGCGGACAACCTGTCGCGCGCATCGGGGGCGGCGACGCCCGATGCGCCGGTCACTCCTCCGACGCGTCGAGGATGAGGCGCGCGGCCCGGTCGTAGGTGAGGTAGCTCCACGTCCAGTTGACCAGGACGCTCACCCGGTTGCGGAAGCCCACGAGCTCGACCAGGTGCAACAGCAGCCAGGCCCACCAGGCGGGGCGGCCGTCGACGCGAACCCCGGCGGGCAGCTGCGCGACGGCGGCGTCGCGTCCCACCGTGGCCATGATGCCTCTGTCGCGGTAGCGGAAGGGCCTGGTCGGCTCGCCGACGAGCAGGCGCCGGATCTGGCGGGCGGCGTGGCGGCCCGACTGGATCGCCGCGGGCGCGAGCTGTGGGAGGACCCCGGCCTCCGGCACGGCCATGTCGCCGGCGGCGAAGACGCCGGGCACCCCCGGGACCTGCAGGTCCGGGCCGACCACCACGCGCCCGCCGGGGCCGGTGGGCGCGCCCAGGGCCTCGGCCAGGGGGCTGGCCCGCACGCCGGCCGTCCACACCAGCGTGTGCGCCGCCACCACCTCCCCGTCATCCAGTCTCACCGAGGTGACGTCCACGCGCTCGATGGCCCTGCCGAGGCGCACCTGCACCCCGCGGCGTCGCAGGGTGGCCACACAGGAGTCGCGCAGGCCGGGCGCGAAGGCGGACAGCAGGTGGTCCTCGAGCTCGACGAGGACGACCCTGGCCCGGTCCGCCCGCAGGCGGGGGAAGTCGCGGCGCAACAACAGGTCGAACAGCTCGACCAGCGCCCCGGCCATCTCCACGCCGGTCGGCCCGCCGCCGGCGACCACCACGGTGAGGGCCCCGTCGTCGACGAGCTCCGGGCGCACGGCGGCGGCCTCGAAGCGCCGCAGCAGGTGGTTGCGCAGCCGCAGGGCGTCCGGGAGCGTCTTGAGCGGGTGGGCGTGCTCGGCCACGCCGGGGATGCCGTACGTGCTCGTCACCGCGCCGGCCGCCAGCACGAGGTAGTCGTATGACAGGATGTCGCCGTCCGCCAGGCACAGCTCCCGCCGGCCGGGGTCCACCCGGGTGACCGTGCCCAGGCGGAAGGCAAGGCCGGGCCGGCGCACGAGGATGCCGCGGGCGCTGTGGCCGATGTCCTGCGGGTCCAGCCCGGCGGTCGCCACCTGGTACAGCAGCGGCTGGAAGGTGTGGTAGTTGTGCCGGTCCACGACCGTGACGCGCACCGCCGCCCTGGCCAGGGCCCGGGCGGCGGCCAGGCCGGCGAAGCCGGCCCCGACGACGACGACGTGCGGCGCGCTCACGGGCCCCGTGCGACGACGCGCAGCAGCGCGCCCTCGGCGGTCAGCAGGTAGACCTCGCCGCCGGCGTCCCGGCCGAGCGACAGCACGGTCCCGGGCCGGCCGAGGTCGGCCGTCCAGTCCCGCCGCTGCACCGCCCGCCGCCCGGCCACCTTGAAGCTGCGGACCCAGCCGGCGCACAGGTCGCTGTGCAGGTAGTGGCCCCGCAGCGCGGGGATCGCCGCGCCCCGGTAGACGTAGCCCCCGATCACCGAGCACACGCCCGTGTCATGGCTGTACTCGACCAGTGGCGCGGTCAGCCCCGTCGTATCGCACTCGGACGCCTCGTAGCAGTGGCGACCCTCCGTGACCGGCCAGCCGTAGTTCAGCGCGGCCCGGTCGGCGCGGGCGACGTCGACCTCCTCCCAGGCGCGCTGGCCGACGTCGCCGATGTAGACCAGGCCGCGGTCGAAGGAGAACCGCCACGGGTTGCGCAGCCCGTACGCCCACACCTCCGGCGCGCCCGGGCCGCCGTCGGCCCAGGGGTTGTCCGGCGGCACGGCGTAGCCACGCCCCCCGTCGGCGCCTGCAGTGTCGACGTCCAGGCGCAGCAGCGTGCCCAGCAGCGTGTCGGGGCGCTGGCCGTTGCCGTACGTGTCCCCACCGCCTCCCCCGTCGCCCAGCCCCAGCCAGAGCATGCCGTCGGGGCCGAAGGCGAGCATGCCCCCGTTGTGGTTGGGCGCCGGCTGGGGCACCCGCAGGAGGGTCCGCCCGCTGCCCGGGTCGGCCCGGTCGGGGTCGTCGGACACCCGGTACTCGGCGAGCACGGTGGCGCCGTTGGCCCGCGCGCTGTAGTGCACGAAGAAGCGCCCGTTGCGGGCGTAGCCGGGATGGAACGCCAGGCCCAACAGCCCGTACTCCCCGTCGGTGCGGGTGCGGTCGCTGACGTCGAGGAACGGCCGGGCCGCCAGCCGGCCGCGGGCGACGATCCGCACGCGCCCGCCCCGCTCGACGACGAACAGCCGGGGGTCGTCGGCCGGGGCGGTGGCGAACACGGGCGTGTCGAGGCCCCGGGTCACCGGCCGCAGCGCCAGGCGCAGGGAGGACAGGTCGCCCCCCTCCCCGCGCGGCGAGGCCCGCCCCGACGGCGATCGCCGCGCGGCGTCACGCCCGTCGTCACCCGGTGGCTGCGCGCCCGAGCAGGCGCCCAGCGCCGCGGCGAGCGCGAGGCACCACACCGCGACGGGCGACCTGCTCATCCCGCGACTGTAGCCACCGGGCCCGGCGCTGGGTCGCCCCAGCGCGCGCAGCCGCTATCGTTGAGCCGTTTCCAGCGGGCGCTTCGGGAGTGGCATGGGCGAGTTCGAGCGTGTGGGGGTCGTCGGCGGCGGCCAGATGGGCGCGGGCATCGCGGAGGTCTGCGCGCGCGGGGGCCTGGACGTGATCGTGGTCGAGGCGTCGGGGGAGCTCGCGCAGGCCAGCCGGCGGCGGCTGGAGCGCTCGCTGGAGCGGGCGGTGAAGGCCGGCAAGCTGGAGCCGGGCGATCGTGACGAGGCTCTGGGGCGACTGCGGGTCACCGCCGACCTCGGGGCTCTGGCCGACCGCCAGCTGGTGGTCGAGGCGGTGGTCGAGTCCGAGGACGCCAAGGTCGAGGTGTTCTCCCAGCTCGACAAGGTGGTCGAGGACCCCGGCGCGGTGCTCGCCTCGAACACCTCGTCGATCCCCATCATGAAGCTGGCGATGGCCACGAGCCGCCGTGGGCAGGTGTTGGGGCTGCACTTCTTCAACCCCGTGCCGGTTCTCCAGCTCGTCGAGTTGGTGCCCTCGCTGCTGACGAGCGACGACACGATCCGACGGGCGGAGCGCTTCGCCGGCGAGGCGCTGGGCAAGCGCGTCATCCGGTCGAAGGACCGCGCCGGGTTCATCGTCAACATGCTGCTCGTGCCGTACCTGCTGTCGGCGGTGCGCATGGTCGAGTCCGGCTTCGCCTCCGCCGAGGACATCGACGCGGGGATGGTTCGAGGGTGCGCCCACCCCATGGGCCCCCTGGCCCTCATCGACCTCATCGGACTCGACACGACCATGGCCGTGGCCGAGTCGCTCTACGCGGAGTTCAAGGAGCAGCTCTACGCGCCGCCGCCGCTGCTCTCGCGCATGGTCGACGCGGGCCTGCTGGGGCGCAAGGCCGGACGCGGGTTCTACCAGTACGAGACCTGAGCGTCAGCGGGCGAGCTTCACGACCTCCTCGTCGCCCTCGGCCAGGCCCCGCTCCCGACGGAGTTCCTCGACCCGGTCCAGCGAGCGCTGCAGCTGACGTCTGCGGGTGCCCGTCAGCGTCTCGTAGGCCCGCTGCGCGCGTTCCATGTGGGTGCCCACCGTGTCGAGCTGGTCGGTGAACTTGCGCCACTGGGTCGAGAAGCCACCGAGGACCGACAGGATCTCCCGCGACGTGCGCTCCAGCACGAAGTTGTCGACCGATTGGCGGATGACGGCCAGCACGGCGAACAGCGTCAGCGGCGAGCAGAACACGACCTTGGCGCGCATGGCCGTGTCCAGCAGCTGGTCGTCGTGCTGGTGGATGAACCCGTAGACCTGCTCGTTGGGGATGAACAGCAGCACGCAGTCCACGGTGCCCTCGGCCTGCCCGTACTCGCGGGCCGCCAGCTCCCGGACCCGCTGGCGCACGTCGCGCAGGAACCCGAGCCGGTGCGCGTCGCGGTCACGGTCGGACCCGGCCCCCAGATAGCGCACGTAGTTGTCGAGCGGGAACTTGACGTCCATGTGCAGCAGCAGGTCGCGGGGCAGCATGAACGTGAAGTCCGGGATCCCGCCGCCGTCCACCGCCTTCTGACGCCGGTAGTTGACGTTCTCGACGAAGCCGGCCAGCCGGAGCACGTCCTCGGCCATGCGCTCGCCCCACTGGCCGCGCGTCCTGCTGCTTGCCAGCGCCTCGCGCAGCTCACCGGTCGTGTCGGCCAGTCGGGCGGTCTGCTCGCCGGCGGCGCGGATCTGCGTCGTCAGCTCGCCATGCGTGCGGGCCCGATCGGTCTGCAGGTCCGAGACGAGGCGCGCGACGCGCTCCAGCTCGGCGCCCATCGTCCCCAGCTGCTGGGAGATCGCGCCCCGCTGGGCCTCGAGCTCCCTCGCCCCGGCGGCGGTGTGGGTCTCCAGCCGCTGTCCGGCCACGTCGACGAGGTGCTCGACCGCCACGCGCAGCCCCGCCTCCCGCTGTGCCTCGCGGTCGTCGCGCAGCCGCTCGGCCATACGCCCCAGCGCCGCCTCCTGCCGGCGCGCCACCGCCGCCACCGCGAGCACGACCAGCACGGCCAGGGCCACCAGCGCCAGGGCGTCCCCGCTCACCGCCGACCTCCCCCGGCCAGGCCCGTCCCCGACGGACGGGCTCGCGGCGCCTCGACCCTGTCGGGCCCTGTTCCGGGCCCTGCTCCCACGTCCATGCCCGCAGGGTAGGACAGGGGTGCGACAGCCGGCCCCAGGCGCCGCACCCGCCGGGCCGGGAGCTCACGCCGCGCCGATCCAGCGCAGGTAGCGCTCGGCCGACCGGTGCAGCGCCGCGGCGCCGTCGGCGTCGACGACGCGGTCCCACCAGCCACCGTAGATGCGGTCGAACGGCCGGTCGCCGATCGTGTCGACGATTCGGCGCACCGCGGGCGCGGGCAGCGGCAGCTCGTTGGGATAGCTGCGCATGAAGCTCACATGCGCCCGGTCCGCGACGACCGTGGCGGTGTCGCCGACGAGCAGCGCCCCCCGCCCGCCCGCGCCGGCGGGCCAGTGCAGCACGGCGCTGCCCTCGAAGTGGCCGCCGCACTGGACGAGGGTCACCCCCGGGAGCACCTCGACCTCGGTGTCCCACAGGCGCACGGCCGGGTCGGCCCGGCGCACCCAGTCCCGGTCCGCCCGCGCCACCCAGACCGGCGCGCCGCCGAAGGCCCGGCTGTACTCGACCATGCAGCCGAAAAAATGCGGGTGGGAGGGCGCGATCGCGGCGACGCCGCCGAGCGCGGCCAGGCGCGTGACCGCCTCGTCGTCGATGTAGCCGACGCAGTCCCACAGGACGTTGCCGCGCGGGGTGGCCACCAGCAGCGCGCGCTGCCCGATGCCCAGACTCGGGCGGACCCCCACGCCGTGCAGGCCGGGCTCGAGCCGGCGCACGTCGCTGCGGTGACCCTCCTCGCGCAGCCGCGGCAGCGTCGTCCAGCGCTGCCCGCCGGCGGGGACGAACTGGCGCTCGTCCGCGCAGACCGCGCACACCGGTGGGGGCCGGGCGCCGGGCTCGTGCTGGACGGCGCAGGTGGCGCAGATCCAGGCATGGCGCCCGCGCGCCGTCGGCACAGCCGGCTACCGGCCGAGCCGCCCGATGAGCCGCACGATGTCGCCCCGCGTGACGATTCCCACCGGGCGGCGGTCGTCGTCCACGACGGGAACGCGGGACACGTCGTGCTCGACGAGCAGCGTGGCGACGTCCTCCACGGTCCCGTCGGCGCGCACCACCGCGGGGTCGTCGTGCATGACGTCGGCGACGGTCTGTCCCAGCGCCCGGCGCACCTCCTCGTCGAAGCGGTGCTGCTCGCCGGGCAGGGGGATGTAGGCGCCGAGCAGATGGACGATCGTCGGCGCGTGCACCCGGGCCTCGGACAGCACCAGGTCGGACTCGTCCAGCAGCCCCACGACGCGCCCGTCGGCGTCCACGACGGGCGCCCCCGTCACGCCCCGCCCGGTCAGGTAGGCGATGGCCTCCTCGACCGTGGCTGCCGCCTCGACGGTCAGCACGGGCGCGGCCATGACCTCGGTCACGTTCGTGTCGCGCGGCATGCGCGAAATCCTAGCCGCCCCCTCCTCGACTGAAGACTCCCGTCGGTATGTCGACGGCAGGCTTCAGTCGACAGGGTGGGTTACCGTTGAGGTCCGTGGAACCGGTGCGACCCGAGTACGACGACGCCTGGATCGGAGCGCTGGCCCCGGCCCTGCTTGGAGCGGAGCCCGTCGACTGGCTCCCCGGACCGGTCGCCGGGGCGGACGCCGTCGTCCTGCTCGTCCTCGACGGACTGGGCTGGCGGTCCCTGCAGGCCCACCGGGCGCACCTGCCGACGCTGGCGGCCCTGGAGGGCCGGGCGATCACCGCCGTCGCCCCCTCCACGACCGCGACCGCCCTGACGTCGATCGCGACGGGGCTGACGCCCGCCGAGCACGGCGTCCTCGGCTACCGCATGCGCGTCGGCGGACGGGTGCTCAACGTCCTGCGCTGGCAGGTCCCCGGCGACCATCCCCCGCCCCCGGAGCAGGTGCAGCCCCACCGGCCGTTCATGGGCGGGGCGGTCCCCGTCGTGACCCGCGCGGAGTTCCGTGGCACCGGCTTCTCCGGGGCCCACCTGCGGGGCGTGCGGCTGGTGGGGTGGCGCACGACCTCGACACTGTGCGAGCACGTCCGGCGCACGGTCGCCTCCGGGCACCGCTTCACCTACGCCTACTACGACGGCGTCGACCGGGTCGCCCACGAGTACGGACTGCGCGATGGCTTCTTCGCCCGGGAGCTGACGGCCGCCGACCACCTCGTCGACCAGCTCCTCGACGTGCTGCCGGAGCGCTGTGCGCTGGTCACGACCGCCGACCACGGGCAGGTACACGTGCCCGTGGCGGCGCAGACCGGCCTGGACGCCGTCGCTCCGCTCGTGGCCGACTACTCCGGCGAGGGCAGGTTCCGCTCGCTGCACGCGCGCCCCGGGGCGGCCGCCGAGCTGCTCGCCGAGGCCCGACGGCGCTTCGGCGACCTCGCGTGGGTGATGCCGCGCGACGAGCTGTTCGACGACGGCTGGTTCGGCGCGCGCGGTGCCGCCGGCGCGGTCATGCGTGGGCGGGTCGGCGACGTCGTGCTCGCCGCCCGCGCCGTGACCACGTTCCCCGACCCGGCCATGCCCGGCGAGAGCCGCCTGATCGCCTGCCACGGCAGCCTCACGGCCGAC
>JAHWKQ010000069.1 GCA_019347785.1 Actinomycetota bacterium | reverse complement strand
GCTTCGAGCTGCGCCTGACGCTGCTTCTCGACCTTCTCGATCGCCGATGCGACCTCGGCCGGGGCTTCCGCGCCTGCCTCCAGCGGCGGTGGGGGCGGCACCGTGTCCATCCAGTCGCGCAGCTGCTCCTTCTCGTGGATGAGCTCGGCGATGGAGTACGTGGAGTACTCGAACTCCGGGCTCCAGAACAGCGCGTCGAAGGGGCAGACCTCGATGCAGATGCCGCAGTACATGCACAGGGCGAAGTCGATGGCGAACCGGTCGAGCACGTTGCGCGTGCGCGCCCTGGCGCCCTCCTCCCTGGGCGGCACCACGTCCTTGTGGCTGTCGATGTAGATGCACCAGTCGGGGCACTCGCGCGAGCACAGCATGCAGACGGTGCAGTTCTCCTCCATCAGCGCGATGACGCCGCGCGTGCGCGGCGGCAGGTCGGGCTTGACGTGCGGGTACTGCGCCGTCGTGGCGGGCCTGAGCATCGTCTTGAGCGTGACGCCCAGCCCCTTGAGCAGGCCGATCTTGGGCATGCCGGTCATCCGTACACCTTGGCGACGGCCACGCCGACGATGTTCAGCAGCGCCAGGGGGATCAGGAACAGCCACGACATCCGCTGCAGCTGGTCCTCGCGCAGCCGCGGGAAGGTGGCCCGGAACCAGATCATCACGAACGTCAGCGTGACGATCTTGCCGAACGACACCCCGAAGCCGAGCAGGACGCCCAGCGGCCCCGCGGGCAGCGGCACCCCCGGCCAGACGTACCAGCCACCCAGGAACAGCACGGTGGCCAGCGCCGAGAGCACCACCATGCCGGCGTACTCGGCGAGCATGAAGAAGGCGTAGCGCAGGCCGGTGTACTCGGTCATGTGCCCGAAGATGATCTCCGAGTCGGCGATCGGCATGTCGAACGGCGGCCGCGACAGCTCGGCCAGCGCCGCCACGAAGAACAGGGCCAGGCCGACCGCCTGGGGGACCGCGTAGGGCACCGGCACCGCGCCCAGCAGCGTGAACGAGTGCTGCGCCTCGACGATCCCGACCAGCGACAGCGTCTGGGCCTGCAGCACCACCCCGGCGGCGCCCAGCACGAGCGGCAGCTCGTAGGCGATGAGCTGGGCGGCGGCGCGGATGCCGCCCATCAGCGAGTACTTGTTCGCGCTGGCCCAGGCCGCCATCAGCACGCCGAGCACCCCCACCGAGCTCACGGCCAGCGCGAAGAAGATGCCGGCGTCGAGGTCCTCGGCCCACAGCCCCGGCCCCAGCGGCACGACCGCCAGGACCACGAGGGCCGGCACCAGCGCCACCCCGGGCGCGAGCGAGAACACCCAGCGGTCGGCGGCGGCCGGGATGATGTCCTCCTTCTGGAGGAACTTCACGCCGTCGGCGGGCAGCTGGCCGATGCCGTGGAAGCGCCCGGCCTCCATCGGCCCGAGCCTGGACTGCATGTGCGCGAGCCCCTTGTGCTCGATGTAGCCGACCACCAGCGGCGCCGTGAGGAAGAAGCCCAGCAGCAGGACGACCTTGAGCAGCAGGGCCAGCCAGACGTTGTCGAGGGCGAGGACCGACTCCATCAGCGGTCGATGTCGCCGACGACGAAGAAGACGCTGCCCAGGATGGCGATCATGTCGCTCAGCAGCGCCCCCTCCAGCAGGTGGGGGATCATCTGGATGTTGCTGAACGACGGCGTGCGCATCTTCAGCCGCCACGGGTTCTTCTTGCCGTCGCTGACCAGGTAGTAGCCGCCCTGGCCCAGCGGGTTCTCCGTGCGCACGTAGATGGCGCCCTCGGGGGCCTTCACGACCTTGGGCAGCTTGACGTTGACCGGGCCCGCCGGCAGCCGGTCGGTGACCTCGTCGATGATGTCGCAGCTGGCCTCGATGCGGTCCAGCAGGACCATGAACCGGTCGTAGCTGTCGCCGTGGGCGCCGACGGGGACGCGGACGTCGAGCTCGCCGTACTTGTCGTAGGGCTCGGTGACGCGGGCGTCCTCGGCCACGCCGGTGGCCTGCAGGGTGGGACCGGAGACGCCGAAGTCCAGCGCCACGTCCGGCGATAGGACGCCGACCCCGCGGGTGCGGGCGACGAAGATCTCGTTGCCCTACAGCAGCTCCCGGTACTCGCCGACGCGCACCCGCACCGTCCTGGTCAGCTGCGCGCCGGCGGCGAGGAAGCCCCGCGGCAGGTCGTCCTTGAGCCCGCCCACCCGCGCGAAGGTGAAGTGCAGGCGCCCGCCCGTGGCCGACTCCATCAGGTGCTGGATGTCCTCGCGCTCCCGGAAGGCGAAGAACACCGGGGTGATGGCTCCCAGCTCCAGCCCGAACGAGCCGACGAACATCAGGTGGTTGAGGATCCGGTTCCACTCCGACATCAGCACGCGGATCCACTGCGCGCGCTCGGGCACCTCCAGCTCCAGCATCCGCTCCACGGCGAGCGCGACGCCCACCTCGTTGCAGAAGGCCGACAACCAGTCGTGGCGGTTCACCAGCGCCATGATCTGGCGGTAGTCGCGGGCCTCGGCGAGCTTCTCGAAGCCCCGGTGCATGTAGCCGATGACCGGCTGGGCGCGGTGGACCCGCTCGCCGTCGAGGTCGATGACCACCCGCAGCACGCCGTGCGTGGCCGGATGCTGGGGACCGATGTTGAGGTTCATGTCCTGGGTCTGCAGCTCGTGGTCGCTGCGGACCTCCACGAGCATGCTCTCGCCGGGCGGACCCGGCAGGACCCCCGCGCCCGGGGACGAGGTCATCGGGGTCGGGGCCGCGACCGTCTCAACCACCCTCGTCCTCCTCGCGCTCGTCGTCGCCGCGGGCCTCGACGTCGGGCTCGCCCGCCGGCGTGGGGGGTGAGGGCCGGCCCTCCCGCAGCCCCTCCTGCTCCTCGCCGGGCGCCCCGCTGGGCGTGGGCGGCGCGCCCTTGCCCACGTCGGCCTCGGCGCCGGGGACGTCGACGGGCTCGTCGACGTCGGGCATGTCGCCGGGGGCGCCGGCCAGCACATCGCCGCCGGGCGCTCCCGCCGCGGCGTCCTTGGCGACGTCGGTGCCCGCCGCCTCGGCCGCGGTCATCGGCGAGTCGGGCGCGTCGGTGTCCGGCAGCGGAGAGGCCCCATCCTCGGCGGGGACGGTCGACGACGCCGACGCCCGTGCCTCCCGGTCGGCCGCGGCCGCCCGCTTGCGGGCACGCATCTCGGCCGCCTTGCGCTTGGCGCGTTCCGCCTTGGCCTTCGCCGCCGTCTCCCGGTCGGCCGCCGGCTCGGGCGCGTCGCCCTCGGCCCGCTGCTCCTCGGGCTCCTTGGCGCCCGGCCACGCCTTGACCTCGCGGCTCGTGAGCAGGAACTCCTTGCGCAGGGGCCATCCCTCGAACTGCTCGACGGTCAGCAGGCGCGGCAGGAGCCCGGGATGCCCGGTGAACTCGATGCCGAACATGTCGTAGGCCTCACGCTCGTGCCAGTTCGCCCCCCGGTACACCCCGGTCAGCGACGGCAGCGTCGGGCGCTCGCGGCCACCGTCGGCCAGCGCCCGCAGCGTGACATGGTGACGGTGCACGGTGGAGTACAGGTGCACGACGACGGCGAAGCCCCCCTCGGCCGCGTCCACGCCGGCGAGGAAGTCGAAGAAGTCCAGCGCCAGCCGGGGGTCCCGCTTGCACAGCCCCGCCGCCACCGGCAGGGCCTGGGGCCGCACCGTGACCGTCAACTGGTCGTGCGCGACGGTGGTGTCCAGGACCCGGTCGCCCAGGCGCTCCCGCAGGTGCGCCGCCATCGCCGCGGGCGCCAAAGGCGTCCGCGGCCGGGCCCGCCCGTCGCCGGCGGCCCCGTCGCCGGACCGGTCGCTCGTCACCACCGACATGGCTACATCGGGTCGCTGGCCGGGTGCCGCGTGGGGTCTCCGTCACCGACCACGATCGGCGCCCGGGAGTCCCGCAGCGCGTAGCGCTGCCGCAGCGACTCGCCGCCGATCATCTCCTGCAGCTTGAGGATGCCCTCCAGCAGCGCCTCGGGGCGCGGCGGGCAGCCCGGCACGTACACGTCGACGGGCACGATCTGGTCGACGCCCTTGGTGACCGAGTAGCTGTCCCAGTAGGGGCCGCCGCAGTTGGAGCACGAGCCGAAGCTGATCACGTACTTGGGCTCGGGCATCTGCTCGTACAGGCGCTTGAGCGCCGGCGCCATCTTGTCGGTCAGCGTCCCGGCGACGACCATCAGGTCGGCCTGGCGCGGGCCGTGCGCGAAGGGGATGACCCCGAGCCGGATGAAGTCGTGGCGCGACGCCGACGTGGCGATGAACTCGATGGCGCAGCAGGCCAGGCCGAAGTTCATCACCCACAGGCTGTACCTGCGGCCCCAGTTGAGGACGAACTTGAGGGGCTGGGGCGTCTCGACGCTGTCGATCAGACCCACTTGAGCACCCCCTTGCGCCACTCGTAGGGCAGCGTGAGGGTCACGAAGAACAAGAAGACGAGCATGACGCCGAGGATGAAGCCCGACGCGGGGCCGGCGTCGCCCAGGTGCACCGCCCACGGGAAGATGAACAGCGTCTCCACGTCGAAGACGACGAACATGAAGGCGAACAGGTAGTAGCGGATGTGGGTCTGCGACCAGCCCTGCCCGACCGGGTCCAGGCCGCACTCGTACGTCGTCAGCTTCCCGCCGTACGCGCGGTCCGGCCGTATGAGCCGGTTGAGCGCGAAGGCCACCGCGACCAGCGCGATGCCCGCGGCGACGAGCGCCGCGACCGTCGCGTAGGCGGTGTAGTACTGGCCCATCGCACTCCTTGCGGCGTCGCCCCCGGAGCGGCTCGCGGTCACGGCTTCGTCCCGTGATGTGGGGAAACCCAGTGTACGCACGGGCCACGAGCCCGCCCAAACCCCCGCGAGGCCTCAGCGGACCCGGTCGATGGCGTAGTCGGTGAGGTAGGCCAGCCCGTCCACGGCCGCCTCCGCGGAGTCGTCGGGGCCCAGCGCGCGCAGCGCGCGGGTGGCCTTGGCCGCCTCCAGGCGGGCCGCGTCGCGCGCCAGCTCCATGGCCGGGTGGGCGCGCAGGATGGTCAGCGCCCGCTGGTCGCGCCCGCCCTCCGGACGGGACGCGAGCAGCCCCGCAAGCTCGGAGCGGGGGCCTTCGGCCTCCAGCGCGAGCAGCACCGGCAGGGTGTGGACGCCCTCGCGCAGGTCGGTGCCAGGCGACTTCCCCGACTCCCCGGGCCGGCCGGTGACGTCCAGGACATCGTCGGCGAGCTGGAAGGCGCGGCCCAGGTGCCGGCCGTAGCGCGTGAGCGTGTCCACCGCCCGCGCGCCCTGACCGCTCAACAGCGCGCCGAGGTGGCAGGACGCGGCGATCAGCGACGCGGTCTTCTCGTCGATCACCCGCAGGTGGTGCTCGCGCCGGGCCTCCGACCCCCACCCGCCCAGCGCCAGCGGCTGCGCCCCGTGGTGCCGGGCCTGCTCGGAGGCCTGCACCTCTCGGATCTGTCCGATGCACAGGTCCGCGATCGTCCGGGCCATCATGCGCGTGACCTCCACGCCCAGCGCGGCCGACAGCTCCGAGGCCCTGGCGAGCAGGAAGTCCCCGGTGAGGATGGCCACGGTGTTGGACCAGCGCACGTGCGCGGACGGGCTGCCGCGGCGGGTGTCGGCCGCGTCGATCACGTCGTCGTGGTACAGCGTGGACAGGTGCACGAGCTCGACGACGACGGCCGCGTCGAGCAGGCGGTCGTCGGCGGGGTCGCGCCCGCCGACGGCGCCCGCGAGCAGCACCAGCATGGGGCGGAAGCGCTTGCCGCCCGCATCGAGCAGGTAGCGCGAGGCCTCGGTCACCAGGGGCAGGTCGGCGGTCACCTGCCGCTGCAGGCGCCCCTCGAACGCCGCCAGGGCGGGCCGCAGGTCCACGCCCCTCGCGGCGCCCTTGCGGGCGAGATCGTCGATGGCCGCCTGCGAGATCGCCACGGCTACAGCGCGACCGTCGCGGCGCGCGAGGCGAGGTCGACCAGGGCCCCGGGCACGACGCCCAGGACGATCACCGCCGCCGACGCGGCGGCCAGGCTGGCGGCGACGGCCCCGCGGGGGGCCAGCGGCGGCTGGGCCGCCGCCTCGGGGGGCTCGTCGTCCATGAACATCGCCACGACGACCCGCAGGTAGAAGAAGGCCGCGATGACGCTGGAGACGACCGCGACGACGACCAGCCACGTGAGGTCGGCCTCGACGCCCGCTCGGAAGACCGCGAACTTGGCCATGAAGCCGGCCGTGCCCGGCAGGCCGGCGAGCCCGAACAGGAACAGGGCCATGATGCCGGCCACCAGCGGGGAGCGGCGGCCGAAGCCCCGGACGTCGTCCAGCGCCACCGCCTTGTGGGTGCGTCGCTCCAGGGCGGTCAGCACCCCGAAGGAGCCGACGGACATGATGGCGTAGACCAGCAGGTAGAACAGCGTGGCGCTGACGCCGTCGCGGCTGACCGACATCAGCCCGATGAGCACGTAGCCGGCGTGGGCGATCGCCGAGTACCCCAGCATGCGCTTCAGGTCCGTCTGCACCACCGCCAGGAGCGCGCCGACCATCATCGTAGCGACCGCAAGCGTGTACAGCGCCGGGCGCCAGGTCAGCACCAGGGGACCGAAGGCGCCGGAGAACACCCGCAGGAAGGCGGCGAACGCGGCCGCCTTCGTGGCGGCCGACATGAAGCCGGTCACGGGCGTGGGCGCCCCCTGGTAGACGTCCGGGGTCCACATGTGGAACGGCACGACCGCCGTCTTGAACCCGAAGCCGACGATCAGCAGCGCGAGCGCGGCGACGCTGAGGCCCACCGGGGTCCCCACCACCGCCATCGCCGCCCCGGCCTCGGCCAGGTTCGTCGATCCGGTGATGCCGTAGACCAGCGCCACGCCGTACAGCAGCAGGGCGCTGGAGAAGGCGCCGAGCAGGAAGTACTTCAGCGCCGACTCCTGCGCGGTGAGGTCGCGCTTGGGGAAGCCGGTGAGGATGTACAGGCTCAGCGACAGGACCTCGATCGCGATGAAGACCATGATCAGGTCGGCGCTGGCGCCCAGCAGCGTCATTCCGGTCGCGGCGAGCAACAGCAGCGGGTAGTACTCGCCGCGGTGGATGCGCCGCTCCTCCAGGTAGCCGAAGCCGAGGCCCACGGTGAGCAGGCCGGCCACGGCGACGGTGTAGCGGGTGAAGTGCGCCACGCCGTCGGCGGCGACCATGCCCGCCACCACCGTCTGCGCCGGGGCGGTCGCCTGCTGCCAGGCGGTCAGGCCGATCGTGGCGACGAAGCCCGCGCCGGCGAGCACGGCGCCCAGCAGCCGGGGTCGACGGCGCCAGCGGGCGGTCAGCGCCAGTTGCGCCACCCCCGCCAGCGCCGCCAGCGCGGGCAGCACCCACGCGCCGGTGGCGACGCCGGCCAGGCCCGCCCCCACCAGGGTCACGCCGAGGACGAGGAGGGAGGCGCCCGGCCGCTGCTCGCCGGCGGTGTCGAGCATCAGCACCAGGATGGCCACGCCGAACAGCGTCAGCTCGGGGCTGATCGCCGCCCAGGCGATCTCGGGGTGCGCCCCCGAGACGGCCGTCTGCGCCAGCACCGTCACCGCGACCGCTCCGTGCGTGCGGCCACCGCCGCCGGCCCCCGGGGCGGCTCGGCCCGCGCCGTCCGCTCGAGGCTCGGGTGGGTGATCATCTGCTCGATGGTCGGGGTGACCCGGTCGTACAGGGGCTTGGGGTACAGGCCGATGCCGATGATGAGCGCGACCACCGGCACCATGACCGCGACCTCGCGCGGGTTCAGGTCCGGCATGCGCCGGGAGGAGCCCTCGACCGGCCCGTGGAACATCCGCTGGTAGGCCCACAGCAGGTACAGCGCGGCGAGGACCACCCCGAACGTGGCCGTGACCGCGGCCGCCGGCATGGTCTGGAACGCGCCGATCAGGATGGGGAACTCGCCGACGAAGCCGTTGAGACCGGGCAGGGCCAGCGAGGACAGCACCACGAGCAGGAACACCCCCCCGAACACCGGCGCGGCCTTCGCCAGACCCGAGTACTCGGCGATCACCCGGGAGTGGGTCCGCTCGTACATGAAGCCCACGAGGATGAACAGCGCACCGGTCGACAGGCCGTGGTTGACCATCTGCACGACGCTTCCCGAGGCGCTCGTGACGTCCAGGGCGAACACGCCCAGGATGACGAAGCCCATGTGGGCCACCGACGAGTACGCCACGAGCCGTTTGATGTCGGACTGCATCATCGCCACGAGCGCCCCGTAGAGCACCCCGACCACCGACAGGGCGACGATGCCGGGGGCCAGCAGCCGGGTCGCGGCGGGGAAGTAGGGCAACAAGAAGCGCAGGATGCCGTAGCCGCCGATCTTGAGCAGGATTGCCGCCAGGTCGACCGACCCGATCGTCGGCGCCTCCGTGTGGGCATCCGGAAGCCAGGTGTGGAACGGGAACAGCGGCACCTTGATCGCGAACGCGATGAAGAAGGCGCCGAACAGCAGCGTCTCCTCGGTGATGGTCAGCGGCACCTGCAGCAGGGCCGAGTAGTCGAACGTCTGCGCGCCGCCCTTGAAGTACAGGTACAGGATGCCGACGAGCATGAGGAACCCGCCGACGAGCGTGTACAGGAAGAACTTGACGGCCGCGTACTTGCGCCGCTCGCCGCCCCAGACGCCGATGAGGATGTACATCGGCACGAGCATCGCCTCGAAGAACACGTAGAACAGGATGAGGTCCAAGGCGACGAAGACGCCGATCATCGCCGACTCCAGCACGAGCACGGACGCGTAGAAGCCCTTGACCTGCTGTGGCACCTGCCCCCAGGTCGCGCCGACCGCGACCGGCATGAGGAAGGTGCACAGCAGGACGAGGAACAGCGTGATGCCGTCGACGCCCAGGGAGTAGCGGACGCCCCAGGCCGGGATCCAGTCGACGTGCTCCTCCAGCTGGAAGGCGGCCACGCCCGCCTCGAAGCGCGCGTACATCACCAGCGACGCCAGGAAGGTCACGATGGTCGTCGCCAGCGCGGTCGTGCGGATGGCGTCACGCTTGTGCGACGGGATGGCCGCCGCCACGGCGGCGCCCAGCGCCGGGAGGGCGATCAGCGTGGACAGGATGGGCGGTCCCATGCCTACGACCCCGCCGCGACACCGAGGAACACGCCCAGGACCAGCAGCGCGCCGCCGAGCACGGCGAGCGCGTAGTTGCTGACGTTGCCCGTCTGCAGGCGCCGGCCGACCGTGGCGAGCCCCGCCGTGAGGCTGGCGGTGCCGTCGACCGCCCCGTCGATGCCGCGGCGGTCGAACTCCGACAGGCCCTGGGCCAGGTAGCGGCCCGGCTGCGCGATCGTCGCCTGGTACAGCTCGTCGACATAGAAGCCGTGCAGCGCCACGTCGTACAGCACGCCCAGCCGTGACCGCATCGCCTCCACGTCCACGCCGGGGCGCAGGTACAGCGCGACGGCCCCGCCGATGCCGGCCAGCGCGACGGCCACGGTCACGCCCACCTCGACGGCCGCCGGCAGCACGTGCTCCTGCGCGGCGAAGGCCACCACGCTGGGCTCGAGCCAGCCGTGAAGGAAGCCGTGCTCCGGGTCGATGTTGATGAGCCCGCCCACCGCCAGATCGGACGGCGGGCCGACGGCGTATGGCTCGTGGACCT
>JAHWKQ010000266.1 GCA_019347785.1 Actinomycetota bacterium | reverse complement strand
ACGATGACCGGCGCCCCGGACCTGGACCCCGGTCGCGTGCGGCAGCCCCCCGGGCGAGCCTGGTGCCACGCCTGGACCGCGACGGTCGACCAGGCCGTGCGGCAGTGGGCCGCAGACCTCGGAGTCGACCGCGGCCTGGCGGTGGTCGCGCTGGGCAGCTACGCCCGACGGCAGCTGTGCCCCAAGTCCGACGTCGACGTGCTGTTGCTGCACGACGGCTGGGCCCGGCGAGACCTGGAGGACGTGGTCCAGCGGCTGTGCTACCCGCTGTGGGACGCCGGGCTGCGGGTGGGCCACGCCGTTCGGACCCCCCGGGACACCGTCCGGCGCGCCGCCGACCGTGTCGACGGCGCCACCGCGCTGGTCGACCGCCGGCTCGTGGTGGGTGACCCCGGGCTGCTCGACGACCTGTCCGTGCGGGCCCGGCGCTGGCTGCGCCGCCACGCCGCGGCCGTGCTGGGGGCGCTCACCGACGCCGACGACCGGCGCCGGGCGCGTCTGGGGCCCCACCCGGGCATGCTCGAGCCGCACCTCAAGGACGGGGCGGGCGGCCTCCGCGACGTCCACAGCCTGCGCTGGGCCGCCGCCTGCCTGCTGGGAGACGGGGGCCTCGACGCCCTGGTGGGGGCCCGCTACCTGGGGGCCGCGGACCGTCACGAGCTGGCTGAGGCGGCCGGCGTGCTGCTGGCGGCCCGCTGCGCCCTGCACCTGGCCGACCGGTCACAGCGCGGTGTCCAGGCCGACCGCCTGCGCCTTGACCTGCACGACGACGTTGCCGGCCGCATGGGGCTGGACGGCGACGGCCTGCTGCGGCGGGTCGGCCTGGCGGCACGCGCCGTGGCGCACGTGCACGGGCGGACGTGGCCCGCCCTGCTGGCCGACGCGCGCGGGGGCCGTCGCCGCCGGAAGCCGCCGGCGCGGGTCATCGCGGACGGTGTGCGCCTCGTCGACGGGCTCGTGGCGGTCGACGCCGACCGGCGGCTGGAGGAGGACCCGGTGCTGGGGCTGCGCGCCGTGGCCGCGGCGGCGGGCCACGGCACCCACCTGCACCGGTCCACCACCGAGCGACTGGGTCGTCAGCTGGACGGTCGGGGCGCCCTGGGGTGGGACGGCGAGGCGCGGGCGGCGTTACTGTCGACCCTGCGCGCCGGCCGACGGGGCCTGCCCGCGCTGGCCGACGCCGGCCACGTCGGCCTGCTGGCCGCCCATCTGCCGGAGTGGCCGCGCGTGCGCGGACACCGGCAGCGCAACCCCCTGCACCGCTTCGACCTGGACACCCACCTGCTGGAGACCGTCGCCGAGCTCGGCGACCTCGCCGCCGGGACGGACGGCGCCCGGCACGCCGCGCTGTGGGAGGGGCTGGCCGATCCCGACGCGCTCGTGCTCGCCGCCGCGCTGCACGACGTGGGCAAGGCGTGGCCGGGCGACCACAGCCAAGCGGGCGCCCGTGTCGCCCGCCGCTGGGTGGCCCGCATGGGCTTCTGCCGGGGCCGCGCCGCGCGCGTCGCGCGTTACGTCGAGCTGCACCTGCTGCTGCCGGATGCGGCGACGCGGCGCGACCTGGACGACGCCGCCGAGCTCGCGGAGGTCGCCGCCCGCGTCGGCGACCACGAGACCCTCGACGGCCTGTACCTGCTGAGCCTGGCCGACGCCCGCGCGACCGGGCCCGGCGCGCACTCGGCCTGGAAGGACGGCTTGCTCGCGACGCTGCACACCCGGCTCGGATGCCTGCTGGCCGGTGGGGAGATGGTGCCCGCCGGTCGGGCCGACGAGCTGCTCGCCGCCGCCTCGCGGCAGGTGGGCCGCGAAAGCCTGGACGAGGTGATGCGCGGGGTGCCCGACCGCTATCTGGTGGCGGCTGACGCGGGGCAGCTGGCCGAGCACGCGCGCATGCTGTCGTCCGGGCCGGGTCCGGGCCAGGCCCGCGCGTCGGTCCGCCCGGGGCGGGTCGACGGGACCGCGGTCGTCTCGGTGGTCGCTCCTGACCGTCGGGGCCTGATCGCCGACTGCGCCGCGGTGCTGGCCGCCCACGGACTGGACGTCCTGGAGGCCCGGGCCCACACCCGCGCCGACCGGCTCGCGCTGGACTGGTTCGTGGTGGCCGCCCCGCGGGGCGGCGAGCCGGACGCGTGGCTGGACGACCTGCGGGCGGTGGCCGCCGGTGGCCTGGACGTCGCGGACCTCCCCGCCCGTGGCGCCCGCCGGCGGGCCCGCCGTGCGGACCCTGTTGTGCGGGTCCGTGTGCAGCCGCGGCCCCGCGGGGCGCGGGTGGAGGTGCGCGCCGCCGACTCGCCTGGCCTGCTGCACCGCCTGGCCCGGGCCCTGGCCGACGCCGGTCTGGACGTGGA
>JAHWKQ010000068.1 GCA_019347785.1 Actinomycetota bacterium | reverse complement strand
CCGGCCGGGGGCGGCCCGGCGCTGCCCGGCCACCCGTCCCCGACCACGGCGACCCCCAGCGTGAGCGCGGTCGCCAGCGCCGCCGCCGACCACGCCACGCGAGCCCGACCGCGGCTGGTCGTCGCGCCTTTCCCGCGCCCGGGCTCCGCGCCGGGCCCCTACTCGTCGAGGGCCTGGTCGACGCGCTCCTCCACGAAGCACGCATGGCCGGCGATGCGGGCGACGCCGGGCAGCGGCTCTGGGTAGGCCCACACGGCATCGTCGAGGGTGTCGTCGCCGGCCTTGATCGACCAGTAGGAGGCCAGCCCCTTGTAGGGACAGCGGGTGCGGGTGTCGCTCCCCACGAGGTCCTCGGTCGCCACGTCCTCCCACGGCAGGTACCACCGCGGCGGCAGCCCGCTCTCGAACAGCACCCTGGGCCGCCGGCTGGAGGCCACGACGCGATCCCCGACGGTCACCGTCACCGGTCGGCTGGAGGCCACGACGTCGATGCGATGGTAGGGGTCGCGGGCATGGCCGAAGACCCGCTCGTCCTCCTCGTACCAGGCCTCCATCGCGTCCCAGTCGAAGGCCAGGTGACCGGCCAGGTCGGGGGCGTGCTCCAGCGGCTGCGGGTAGGACCACACGGCGTTGTCGACGACACGCTCGCCGACGACCGACCACCAGGCCGCGTCGCCCTTGAACGGGCAGTGGGTGCGGTGCTCGGTGGCACGCAGCAGGTCCATGCGCACGTCGGCGACCGGCAGGTAGTAGACCGGCGGGAGGCCGGTCTCGTGCAGCAGCTTCGCCCGCCGGCTGTCGGCCACGGTGTGCCCCGCCGCGTCGACGCGGATGCGCCGCGGGGAGTCCTCCAGGTACAGCACGTGGGCCGGGCCCTGTCGCTCGAAGTTGAAGGCACCCCCCGGTCGCGGCCCGAACGGCCCCGAGCCCATCGTCAACGTCACGCTCCGCCCTTCCCCCGGCCTGCTCGTGCGCCCAGGATGACACGCCGGGCCCCGCCCGCGGGTCGGGCGTCGCCTCGACCGGTGGTCTACAGTTCGTGGCATGAGCGACGGCACCGCCGCCCGCTACCTCAACCGCGAGCTGTCCGAGGTGGCGTTCATCGCTCGCGTCCTGGAGCTGGCCGGGGACGACGAGCAGCCGCTGCTGGAGCGCGCGAAGTTCCTGGCGATCTGCAGCGACAACACCGACGAGTTCTTCCAGGTCCGTGTCGCAGGCCTGCAGCAGCTGCGCCGGGCCGGGGTCTCCGGCACCTCGGCCGACGGCATGACCCCCTCCGAGCAGCTGGCCGCCGTCCGCGAGGCGGTGGAAGACCTGGTCACCCGCCAGACGCGGGTGTTCGGCGAGCACCTCGTCCCCGGGCTGCGGGAGGCGGGCATCGACTTCTGCGGCTGGGAGTCGCTGGACGCCGACGACCGCAAGCACCTGCAGGCCGAGTTCGACGAGCGGATCTTCCCGGTCCTCACCCCGCTGGCCATCGACGCGCGGAGCCCGTTCCCGCACATCTCGAACCTGTCGCTGAACCTGGCCGTGGCCGTGGCCGACCCCGACGAGGGCGAGCGCTGGCTGGCGCGGGTGAAGGTCCCCCCGCTGCTCCCCCGCTTCATCGTCCTGCCCGACGGGCACCGCTTCGTCCCGCTGGAGCAGGTGATCGCCGCGCACCTGGACCGGTTGTTCCCCGGCATGCAGATCCTGGAGCACCACGTCTTCCGGGTCACCCGCAGCGCCGAGATGGCCATCGAGGAGTCCGACGCCGACGACCTGCTCACCACCGTCGAGACCGAGGTGCTGCGCCGGCGCTTCGGCGACGCGGTCCGCCTGGAGATCGAGCCGTCGATGTCCGCCGAGGTGCGCGCCCAGCTCGTCGAGGGGATCGACGTCGGCGACGAGGACATCTACACCCTCGCGGGCCCACTGGACCTCAGCGGCCTGTGGGCGCTGTACGACCTCGAGCGACCGGACCTGAAGGAGCCGTCGTGGACCCCGACGGTCCCCCCGCGGCTCGATGCGGTGGACGGGTCGCGCCCTGACGTCTTCGGGGTCGTCGCCGAGCGCGATCTGCTCGTCCACCACCCCTACGAGTCGTTCGAGTCGTCGGTGCAGTCCTTCATCGAGCAGGCGGCCGACGACCCGGACGTCCTGGCGATCAAGCAGACCCTGTACCGCACCTCGGAGTCCGAGAGCCCCATCGTCGAGGCGCTGATCCGCGCGGCCGAGTCCGGCAAGCAGGTGGTCGCCCTCGTCGAGCTCAAGGCGCGCTTCGACGAGGAGGCGAACATCGCCCGGGCCCGCACGCTGGAGGAAGCCGGGGTGCACGTCGTCTACGGCCTGGTGGGGCTGAAGACGCACACCAAGACCGCGCTCGTGGTCCGTGAGGAGAACGGGCGGCTGCGCCGCTACGCCCATGTCGGCACCGGCAACTACAACCCCAAGACCGCCCGCATCTACGAGGACCTCGGCTTGCTGACGACCGACCCGGACGTCGGCGCCGACCTGTCGGAGCTGTTCAACGCGCTCACGGGGTTCAGCCGTCAGAGCCAGTACCGCAAGCTGCTCGTCGCCCCCGTGGCGCTGCGCGAGCGGGTGCTCGAGCTCATCCGGCGCGAGGGCGACCGTGAGAACGGCCGCATCGTCGCCAAGGTCAACAACCTGGTCGACACGGAGGTCATCGACGCCCTGTACGACGCGTCGTCGGCCGGTGCCGAGGTCGACCTCGTGGTGCGCAGCATCTGCTGCCTGCGCCCGGGAGTGCCGGGCATGTCCGAGCGGATCCGGGTCCGCTCCGTCGTCGGCCGCTACCTGGAGCACTCACGGATCATCCGGTTCGGCGACCCCGAGAAGAACGCCGACTATCTCATCGGCTCGGCGGACCTCATGCCGCGCAACCTCGACCGGCGCGTGGAGGCCGTCGTCCCCGTCGAGGACGCGGACATCAAGGCCCGCCTGGAGCAGGTCCTGCGGGTCCTGCTGGACGACGACCAGGCCGCCTGGGAGCTCGGCGCGGACGGCGACTGGCGCAGGGTGGCCACGACGGACCACATGGGCACGCACGACCGTCTGCAGGCGCTCGCCCGGGAGCGGGCCGGCGGAGCGCAGCCGTCGGTGAGCTGACGCAGACGCGCTACCTTACGCGGCCGCCACCGGTCTCCCGGCTCCGGCGGATGCGCGAGCGGCCCTGGGGGACCGGGCGCACCAGCACGTGGGTCGCCAGGGTCTCCACCCCCAGCACCGCCTCCAGTCGTTCCGCGACCTCGTCAGCACCACGGCGAACCTTGTCCAGGTCGGCGTCCGGGCGGACGTCCAGACGGACCCGCAGATCCGGTCGGTGCGGGTCGTTGACGAGCCGGACGGTGCTGTCGACCACCCCCGGGACACGACGCAGGTCCGCCGCCGCGGCCGACGCCAGGCTCGTGGCCGTGACCCTGGTCCGCCCACGGTCGCCGGCGGGCCCCACGACGACGTCAGCGACCCCGCCACCGGAGCGCCGCACGACGAGTTGGCGCAGGGCCCACGCCAGCCCGAGCAGCGCGACGACGACGGCCGCGGCGACCGAGACCGGCCACCACAGGTCCGCCCGCGCCTGGAAGCCGGACAACAGCTCGGCATAGATCTCCGACGGCTCCAGCAGCGGCGCCAGGCCCGCGCCGGCCAGCAGCCCCACCACGCCGGCGGCGATCAGCAACAGGCCCAGCAGTGCCAGAAGGAGGCGGTTGGCCGCGTCACTCACGTCCGGCCGTCCTTCGCCCGCCGCACGTCCACCTTGAGCCCGAGCTTGCGCTGCAGCCCGACCTGGTCGACGTCGGAGCGCAGCGTCGACCGCAGCCGGTCACGCACCCGACCCTCGTCGGCCGCGAGGGCCATGTGGGCGCGGACCTTGGCCTTGCGGCGCACCCGCGCCACCGCCGACGCGACGTCGGCGTCGGCCTCCGCGGCCGCCCGGAGCCGCTCCTGCAGGCCGCGACGGTCGATCGCCGACTCGCGCCCCGGGGAGTCCGACCGCAGCGGCAACGCCAGCGGGCGACGCGGGAAGAGCACCAGCACGAGCAGCAGCAGACCCGCCGCGATCGCGGCGACGCACGCCCAGACCAGCCAGACCGTCGTCCACGACAGGTCGCCGAGCGTCTGGTCCCACAGATCGCGCGCCATGAGCACCTCCGACGCCCCGGTCCACCCCGCCACGAGCTCGACGGCGGCCAGGCCGGCGCCGGCGGCGATCGCCAGGCCCAGCAGCAGGGCCACCAGGCGGCACGCCGTCCTCACGACCGGTCTCCGGACCCCGGAAAGACCAGGTCGGCCACGCGCACGTCGACGGTCGCCGGGGGTTGGCCCGGCAACGTCCCGGACAGGTCCAGCAGCACGTTGTCACGCACGTCGGCGGCGACCTCGTCCAGCGGCCGTCCGTAGCGGGCGGTCACCCGCACCTCCAGCCGCGCCGGCGGGTCGCGGCGGCGCAGTCGCACGCCGGCGACCCGCTCCCCGCCCCCGTAGGTGGCGAACTCGCCGGCGACACCCGAGTGCAGGTCGACCACGTCGGGCGTGCGCATCGCAGCGGCGGCGGCCACACGGGCCACCGCCACCGGCGACACCTCGGCGGCGCCCACGCTCAACGCCGGCGCGGTCGGACTAGCGGACGCGCGAGGGCTCGGACGCGGTCTCCTGGCGCTGGCGCTCGGCCTCGCGCTCGGCCTCCTCCTCCTCACCGCCGGGGAAGGCGAGGTCCAGGACGCTGATGTTGACCTCGATGACCTCCAGGCCGGTCATCGACTCCACGCGGTCGACGACGTTCTCCCGGACCGCGTCGGCGACCTCGTGGAGGGGCAAGGGATACTCGCACTTCATCGACATGTCGATCGCCGCCTGGCGCTCGCCCACCTCGACGCCGACGCCGGCCGTGCTGTGCTCCTCGCCGCGGATGCGCCCGACGACGCCGCCGATGGCACTGGCCGCCGGGCCGCCAAGGTCCACGACGCCGTTGACCTCACGCGCCGCCAGCGCCGCGATCTTTCCGACGACGGAGTCGGCGATGTGGGTCACACCGCGCTCGGTCTGCAGGTGCGACCCGCTCGTTCCGCTCTCCAGGTTCGTGGTCGTGCTGTCCGACATGCTCTCCTCCTTGCCGACCGACGCGGCCGACGCTCCACGGTGGTCGACTGCTGACCCGCCCACCGACGCTGGTAACCCCGGTGCTACCGCTCGCTGCCGCTGACCCGGTCGGCCAACTCGCTGAGGTCAACGTCCCCGTCCAGGACACGCACGACGAGGTAGCCGATCAGACCGGCCAGGATGGCGCCCAGGGTGACCCACAAGCCGGCGGCCCAGCCGAGGACGGCGATCAGGAAGCCGATCAGGAACCCGGTTTGGCGTCGAGACATGCGTTCCCTCCCCTGGGCGTCCACGACCACTCGCAACCGCCTCACGGCGACCCCACGGCCGCGCGCACCCGTACTGGGCGCACAGTACCCAACTGCGGGGAAAATACCTAGGGCTTGTCGCCGGGCGCGGCAGGGTCATCCCGCCGCGTCCGGCGCCCCCCCGGCGGGCCGCCGGAGGAGGCCGAGCGCGTCGGCGACGGCGGGGCGGATCGCCCGCAGGGCGCGTCCCCGGTGGCTGATGGCGTCCTTGTGCCCGGGCGGCATCTCGGCGGTGGTGCGCGTGTCGCCCAGGGGCTGCAGGATCGGGTCGTAGCCGAACCCTCCCCGTCCCCGCGGGCGCTCGGTCAGCGTGCCCTCGAGCCGCCCCTCGGCGGTCCACGACCGGCCGTCGGGCGTGGCCAGCGCGGCGACGCAGACGAAGCGCGCGGAGCGATCCACGACCCCCCACATGCGCTCCAGGACCAGGCGGGTGTTCGCCTGGTCGTCGCCGTGGACGCCGGCGAAGCGGGCCGAGCGCACGCCGGGCTCCCCGTCGAGCGCGTCGACGACCAGCCCGCTGTCGTCGGCCCGCGCCGCCCGGCCGCTGGCCGCCGACGCCGCGCGCGCCTTCAACAAGGCATTCTCCGCGAAGGTGGCGCCGGTCTCGTCCGTGTCGGGAAGCCCCACGTCGGCGGCGGAGAGCAGCTCGACGCCCAGGTCGGCCAGGATTCGTGAGATCTCGGCCAGCTTGGCGGGGTTGTGCGTGGCGACGACGAGCGCCCCGGTCACGGTGTGGCCACCTCCCGCTGCGCGACGAGCAGCTCGGCGCACCCGGCCGCGGCCAGGTCGAGGAGGTCGTCCAGCGCGGCGCGCGGGAACGGCTGGCCCTCGGCGGTGCCCTGCACCTCGACGAGCCGGCCGTCCCCGGCCATGACGACGTTCATGTCGACCTGGGCGCGGACGTCCTCGGCGTAGCACAGGTCCAGCCGCGGTTGGCCGTCGACGACGCCGACGCTCACCGCGGCGACCTCGTCCAGGCGCGCGCGGGTGGCGGTGCCGCCGCGACCGGCGAGCGCGTCGAGCGCCAGCGACAGAGCCACCCAGGCGCCGGTGATGGCGGCGGTGCGCGTCCCCCCGTCGGCCTGGACGACGTCGCAGTCGACCCACACGGTGTGCTCGCCCAGCGAGCCCATATCGAGGACGGAGCGCAGGCTACGGCCCACCAGACGCTGGATCTCGTGGGTCCGCCCGCCGACGCGGCCACGGGTGGAGTCGCGCGGGGACCGCTCCGCGGTCGCGCCCGGCAGCATGGCGTACTCCGCGGTCAGCCAGCCCTGCCCCCCGCCCCGGCGCCAGCGGGGCACGCCCTGCTCGACGGTGGCGGCGCACAGGACCCGGGTATCGCCGAACGACACCAGGGCGGAGCCGTCGGGGTACGCCTGCGCGCCCGTCTCGATGGTGACCGGGCGCAGCGCGTCGGCCGCGCGTCCGTCGGGTCTCATGGATGCGCCTTTCCGACCCTTTCCGACCTCAGGACAACGGGACGCGCAGCAGGTCCTGGGCGACCATGATCTCCCCCCCGAAGGCGCCGGCGGCCTCGGCGGCCACCTGGACGGGGTCGAGGGCCGGGTAGACGTGGGTCACGACCAGCCGCCCGGCGCCGGCTCGGGCCGCGAGGGCGCCGGCCTGCCGACCGGTCATGTGCACCCCGTCGGGGTAGGGACCGCCGGCCGTCAGCCAGGTCGCGTCGCAAAGGAACACGTCCGCGTCCCGCGCGCAGTCGACCAGCTCGGGCGTGTCGGCGCTGTCGCCGCTGTAGGCCAGGACGTCGTCACCCTGGCGCACGCGGCTCGCCAGCGCCTCCACCGGGTGCCGGGCGGCGAACAGCGTGACCTCCAGCGGACCGAGTTCCAGCGTGGCGCCGGGCGCGGCGGTGTGGAAGCGGCACAGCCGGGCGAACGACTCACGCGAGTCGGCGGGCAGAAGCTGGCCGAGAAACGCCTCCGCACCGGGGGGCGCGTACACGTCGACGGGCGACTGGCCGGACGGGTGGAAGCGCCGCGCGTAGTACAGCCCGTACACGTCGGCGAAGTGGTCCGGGTGCAGGTGGGACAGCAGCAGGGCGTCGACGTCGGCGACGTCGGCGACGCGCTGCAGGTTGGCCAGCGAGCCGTTGCCGCAGTCCAGCAGCAGACGGTAGTCGTCGGCCTCGACCAGGTAGGAGGAGCAGGCGCGGCCGGGACCGGGGTGGGTGCCCGCCGAGCCGAGGATCGTCAGCGTCGTCACCCGGGACGCCCGACGTGGACCCGGGCCGCCGGCGGGCCGGCGCGCTCCACGTCGACCTCGGACAGGCGGGGGCCAAGGAAGCGGGCCGCCAGCCGGGCGAAGGCTGCGCCGTCGCCGCTGGCCACGAAGCGGTGCGGGGCGGCCGCGCGACGGGCGAGCATCCGCTCGTCGACGAGCCGGGCGAACACTCGGCGCGCGGTCTCCTCCGCCGACGAGACCAGGACGACGTCGGGGCCCATCACGTAGGACAGCACGCCGGTCAGCAGCGGGTAGTGGGTGCAGCCCAGGATGAGCGTGTCGACCTCCGCGGCCACCAGCGACGCGAGGTAGTCCCCGGCGACGTCGAGCACCTCCGAGTCGGTGGTGCGGCCCGCCTCGACCAGCTCGACGAAGCGCGGGCACGCCGCCGACACGAGCCGCACGTCGTCACCGCCGGCGGCGAGGACCGCGCGGTCGTAGGCGCCGGACGCGATCGTGCCCGTCGTCCCGATGACGCCGACCCGGCCGTTGCGGGTGGCGCGCAGAGCGGTGGCCACGGCCGGTGCGATCACCCCCACGACGGCCACCGGGAAGGCAAGCGGGTCGGTCTCCACCGCCGCCGCGGTCGCGGTGTTGCAGGCGGCGACGACGAGCTTGACGTCGCGTCGCGCGAGGTCGTCGACGATCTGGGCGGTGAACCGGCGCACCTCGCCCAGGTCCCGGGGACCGTACGGGCCGCGGGCCGTGTCGCCGTAGTACACGATCCGCTCGTCGGGCAGCAGGTCCATGAGCGCCCGGGCGACGGTCAGGCCACCCACCCCGGAGTCGAAGACGCCGATCGGTCGCGGGTCGTGGGGCGCGGCGGAGCGGTCGGCAGGCGCCTGCGGCATGGCGGGAGTGTACGGCGAGCCGCCCTGGTCCCGTCCCACCGGTGCCGTCAGGGGATCAGGCCCACACCGTGTTCCGCAGCGACGCCGCGGCCTGCTCCAGGTCGCCGGGGTCGTAGGCGCCGGTCGACAGGTACTTGTGGCCCCCGTCCGGGGACACCACCACGACCCTGGAGCCCTCCGGCAGTCGCCGCGGGGTGCAGACGCGCAGCGCCACGTGCAGGGCCGCGCCGGTGGACGGTCCCGCGAAGATGCCCTCCTTTGCCACCAGGTCGCGGGTCAGCGCAAGGGCCCGCAGCGAGTCGACCTTGACGCGGCCGTCCAGCACCCGCTCGTCCAGGACCGGGGGGACGAAGCCCTCGTCGAGGTTGCGCAGCCCGTAGACGAGCTCGCCGTACTCCGGCTCGGCGGCGAACACCCTGACGGCCGGGTCGTGCTCCTTCAGCCTTCGCCCGGCGCCCGTGAGCGTCCCGCCGGTGCCCAGTCCCGCGACGAGCGCGGCCACGTCGGGAAGGTCGCGCACGATCTCGGGACCGGTGGTCTCGTAGTGGGCCCGGGGGTTGGCCGGGTTGCCGTACTGGAACGGCATGTACAGGTCGGCGTCCCCCTCGGCCATCTCCCGGGCGACCCGCACCGCGCCGTTGGACCCCTCCGCGGGCGGCGAGAACACGATGTCCGCGCCGTACATGGCCAGGAGCACACGCCGCTCCCGCGAGGTGTTCTCCGGCATGACGCACGTGAGCTTGTAGCCCTTCGGCGCGCAGATCGCGGCGAGCGCGATGCCGGTGTTGCCGCTGGTGGGCTCGAGCAGCCGACTGCCCGGGCGCAGCCGGCCCTCCCGCTCCGCCTCGCCCACCAGGTACCTGGCGACGCGGTCCTTGACCGACCCGGTGGGGTTGGCCCCCTCCAGCTTCAGATAGAGCTCGTAGCCGGGCGGCGACAGCGACGGCAGGCCGACCAGCGGTGTGTCGCCGATGGCCTGGCTGATGTCAGCGGCCAGCATTCGCCCCGCCCGCGACGGCCGGCAGGACGGATACGACGTCGTCGTCGGACAACGGGGTCTCGGCGCCGCCGAGGAACCGCACGTCCTCGTCGTTCAGGTACACGTTGAGGAAGCGGCGGGGGGAGCCGTCCTCGTCGAGGAGGGCGTCGCGCAGGCCGGGGTTGCGCTCGTCCAGGTCATCCAGCAGCTCCCGCAGCGTGTCGCCGTGACCGCTCACCTTGCCCTGACCGCCCGTGTGCC
>JAHWKQ010000265.1 GCA_019347785.1 Actinomycetota bacterium | reverse complement strand
GTCCTTGAAGGACGGTCGAAAAGCCCACCCGGCACCCGGACGTCCGCGGACAGGCACGAAACCGCTGTCAATGACCGATCAGCGGGTGCTCGTCCTGCTGGACGAGCACCGCGTGGCCACCACCACGCAGGTCTCGGCTGCGCTGTCCCTGCCGCTGCGCACCGCCGACTACCGGCTCGGGCGGCTGCGGGACGCAGGCCTGGTCGACCGCGCCCGCCCCTACCGCGAGCGCGGCACCGCGCCCTTCCACTGGTGGCTGACCCGGCGAGGCCGCGCCCTGGTCCACGGCGAGCAGCCGGGCCGAGGCGGCGCGGCACGGCCGCACCCCAACTTCCTCATGCACACCGCTGCGGTGACCGGCTTCGCCCTCGCGCTGCCCGCCGCTGGCGAATCGGGCCTGGTGCTGCGGGAGTGGCGGCGCGACGAGGAGGCGTGGGAGCACTGGCGCGACGGGGAACGCGACCTCCACGTCGCACCGGACGGCCTGTTGCGCGCGGACGCCTTCGGTCGAGCCGTGGTCGCCTTCGTGGAGGTCGACCGGGGGACGATGACCCAGCCGCGACTGCGGGGCAAGGCGCTTCGCCACCTCCGCTACGCGCACGACCGGGCCTGGGCCGGACGCCACCCCTGGCCGCCGCCCCTGCTGTTCCTCACCACCTCCGACGACCGGGCGCGCCGCCTGCTCGACGGGGTGGACCGCCTGCGGGTGTCGTCGCGGCGCAAGAGCCGGGAGTCCATCGCCTTCGCCTGGACGGGCGCGGCCCGCCACCTCTGGCTGGCCGCCTGTGCCTGCGTGGACGACCCCGAGGCCGCCGTCACCGAGGCGGTGTGGACCGACGCCAGCGGGGCGCGCTTCACCCTGGCCGAGGGCCTGGCCCGCTTCGCCGAGCGCCAGGAGGCCTTCGCCGCTGCCGCGGCGGCCGAGCGGGCGCGGCGCGAGGCGGCCGAGCGCGAGGAGCGACGGCGCAGGAACCTGTGGGGGCTGAAGGGCGTGGACTACGAGTTCGGTTGGAAGATCGGCGACCACCGCGTGCGCGCCGTGGTGCGGAGGCTGGCCGCCGACGCGGGCCGGCCCGGCGACGACCCGCTGACCGACGAGGTCGGCGCGTGGTGGGCCGCCCGGCCCCGCGACGGCGGCCACCCCATGCCCGACGCGCTGGCCGACGCCCTCGTCGCCCGCCACGCCCGCCTGTGGGCGGCCCAGGCCCGAGGCGTCGTCGCCCTCCACGAAGGAGGCTGCCGGTCCCACCGGCTGCGCAGGCTGGCTGCCGAGCTGACCAGGGGCCTGTTGCTCGACCGCCGCCACTTCGACAGCGCGCTCGAGAAGGCGGCCGAGGAGGACCGCCCCTGCGCGGCGAAGGCGCTCGCCGTCCACGACGAGCGCCGCGCCGCGTGGGTGGCGGCCGAGCTGAAGCGCCTGCGGCCCTGGCAGCGCAAAGATGCGCGGCCCGGCCTCGTGGCCGCCTTCGACGCCGAGCACCTGTGGGGCTGCGCCGAGTGCGGTGCGGCGGTGCCCGAGGTGTCCAGGTCCGAGGGCCACTACCACGGCCCCGACTGGCAGCATCCGCAGCACTGCGGGCACTGCGGGTCGTCGAAGCTCGGCTCGTGGCCGAAGCGCAGAAAGGTGCCGACGCTGGAGGAGGCCCTCGTCGTGCTGCGCAGCGACTGGCCCCCGCCGCCCGCCCCGAAGGAGCGGTGGGAGTGAGCGCCGAGGCCGGGACCGAGCGGGCCGACTGCGACCCGGACACGGGCCACGAGCGCACCGTGGCGGTGTGGCGGCCGGGCATGACGCCGGCCACCTACCGCCGCCTGCTGCGGCTGCTCTTCGACGCGGAGCCGGGCGGCGGCGGGACCGCCGCCGTGCCCGCAGAGCGCGCCGCGTGAGGCCGTACGAAGGTCGGCCGAATCCGGCCCGCGCACCCGCGAAGGGGACCTATGTTGGCCGGGTCGTTAGCGGCCGGGGCGGTGTTAGCGCACCCCCCGGCCCGGTCAGCACCTGAGTTGGAGGTACCGACGTGTTGAACCTTAACGGGCTGCCCGCGGGCGCCCTCCTGCGAGTGTCCACGGCCGACCAGGCCCACAACGGCACGTCGCTTCGCGAGCAGTCCGAGACGGCGCGGGGCTACATCGAGCGCTCGGGCATGGTGCTCGTGCGCGAGTACGTGGAGGAGGACGGCATCTCCGGCCGGGCCGAGGACCGCCCCGACGTCGACGCCTTGGTGGCCGACGTGGAGGCGGGCCTGGTCAAGGCCGTCGTCGTCCACCGCATCGACCGCGGCGCACGCGACCTGCGGCTGCTGCTCAACATCATCCACCGCATCGAGTCGGCGGGCGGCCTGGTGCTGTCGGCCACGCAGTTCTACGACCC
>JAHWKQ010000264.1 GCA_019347785.1 Actinomycetota bacterium | reverse complement strand
CGACAGGTCGTTCGTCACCACGATGGCCATCGACGAGGGCAACGCCTCGATCGTGCGCTCCACGGTCGAGCTGGGACACAGCCTGGGCCTGCGGGTGGTGGCCGAGGGCGTCGAGGACGCCGTGGTGTGGCGGGCGCTCACCGAGCTGGGCTGCGACGCGGCCCAGGGCTACTTCCTCAGCGCTCCACGACCCGCCGCGGAGCTCGAACTGGACGGCCTCCCGCCGCCGGTCGTCCCCGTCCGGCGGACGCGCCAGCGCAGCCCCTGACCGGCGCCGGGCGCGTCCGGCCCCGGCCTACTGGCGCGACCGCAGGCGCCGCCGGACCTCACCCTGGATCATGTCCGACTGGTGCATGAACTTGCGCAGGCGCTGGTTGAACTCCTTGTCGACGCGGTTGCCGCCGCGCCGGCCCCCGCCGCGCTCCTCCTCCCAGGAGGGGTCGGCCTGCTTGATCGACAGGTCGACCTTGCCGTCGTCCTTGACGGCGAGGACCTTGACCTGGACCTGCTGGCCCTCGGAGAGGTACGCGTGGATGTTCTCCACGAAGTCCCGGTGCACCTCGCTGATGTGCACGAGGCCGGTCGTGTCGGGGTCGAGCTCGACGAAGGCGCCGAAGTCCTCCAGCCGCGCCACCTTGCCGTTGACGATCGTTCCTGGCTGGGCAGCCACCATGCTCCTCTCGAATCGGGAAACGAGCCGGGGACGGCTGCGCCGCTCGTACAGGCGCTCACCACCGGCTCGGATACGGTACGCCAGGCCCTCAGGGTAGCAGTCCGGTGTCGTAGCCCGAGGTCAGGGAGGCAAGCCGGGTGCGAGCGGTGGTGGCGCAGGGGTCGGGAGGCCCCGAGGTCCTGCGGGTCGCGGAGGTCGACACGCCCGTCCCCGGCCCGGCCGAGCTGCTCGTGCGCGTCCGCGCCACGGCGGTCAACCGCGCCGACGTGCTGCAGCGTCGCGGCATGTACCCGCCGCCGCCGGGCACCACCGAGGTGCTCGGGCTGGAGGCGGCCGGCGAGGTCGCCGGCGTGGGGGCGGACGCCGGCGGATGGCGGGAGGGCGACGCCGTCTTCGCGATCCTGCCCGGAGGCGGCCACGCCGAGTACGCGGTCGTGCCCGCCAGGGTGGCGATGGCTGTCCCCGCCAACCTCGACTGGCCCGGCGCCGCGGCGATCCCCGAGGCGTTCCTCACCGCGCTCGACAACCTGCGCAACCGGGGCCGGCTGGCCGTCGGCGAGACGGTGCTGTTGCACGGTGGCTCCAGCGGGGTGGGAACCGCCGCCATCCAGCTGGCCCGCGCCTGGTCGTGCCGGGTGCTGGTGACCGCCTCGTCCCGGCGCAAGCTGGAGGCCTGTGCCCGGCTGGGAGCCGACGCCGGCATCGACTACCGGCGCGAGGACTTCGTCGAGCGGGTCGGGGAGCTGACCGGGGGGCGGGGCGCCGACGTCGTCCTCGACATCGTGGGCGGCCCCTACCTGGAACGCAACCTGCGCGCCCTGGCGCCCGAGGGGCGCCTCGTGGTGATCGGGCTCATGGGCGGCGCGAGCGCCGAGCTGGACCTCGCGCGGCTGCTGACCCGCCGCCTGAGCGTCAGCGCCTCGACGCTGCGCGCCCGGGGTGTCGCCGCCAAGGCGGCGCTGGCGGACCAGGCCCGCCGGGAGGTGCTGCCGCTGCTGGCCGACGGCACGGTGCGCCCGGTCGTCGACCGGGTGCTGGGACTGGACGACGTGGCCGAGGCGCACGCCCTGATGGAGTCCAGCCGGCACATCGGCAAGATCGTCCTCACCCTGTGAGCGGGCGGCGGCCCCGCTACTTGTAGCGGTAGGTGATGCGGCCGCGGGTCAGGTCGTAGGGGGACAGCTCGACCATGACCCGGTCGCCGGGAAGGATCCGGATGTAGTGCTTGCGCATCTTGCCGGAGATGTGCCCCAGGACGGCGTGGCCGTTGTCCAGGCGCACGCGGAACATCGTGTTGGGCAGCGCCTCCTCGACGACTCCCTCCACCTCGAGCGCGGCCTCCTTGACCGAGCCCGCCCGCGCCTCCCGCTTCGCGCGCGTCTCGGGGTCGGCCTGACGGCGGGAGGGTGGCCGCCCGCTACGTCGTCGTGCCATGAGCCTCAAGCCTTTCGTACCGGGGTGCGGTCGCCCCGCGCCCGCGCGGTCGGGGCCGGTCACGAGGGGACACCGTGGCGCCCGCTGCGGCGCTCCTGTGATGCCCAGTCTACCAGGGGCGACGGGCGGCCCCCGTCAGGCGACGACGGCCGGCTCAGGCCCCGATGTGACCGCCCGAGCGGGTTCCACACCGACACGACCGACGGGCGGCGGCCGGCCCCGGTCGGGCCAGTCGCTCAGCGGCTGCGTGACGCCGCCCGCGC
>JAHWKQ010000263.1 GCA_019347785.1 Actinomycetota bacterium | reverse complement strand
TTCAGGTTCCTGTGTCCGAAAGGATGTGGGGGTTCAAGTCCCCCCTCGCCCACCATGGTGGTCGGGACGACGAGGGGCCTGGCGTCGCTCCCGCCGCCTCGTGCGCGAGCAGGGTGGCCACCTGTCGGTCACCGACGCGCCCGGCGCCGGCGCCGCCTTCGTGCTGAGCCTCCCCGTCCCGCCCGAGTGACCGACGCCCCGTCCCGCTAGGGTCGGGCGGCGATGGCTCTCGCCCCCCGCCGTCGCAGCCGGCGACCGCGCCTCGTGCTGGTCGCCGTCGTCCTCAGCCTGCTTGTGGTCGTCGTCAACGGCGCCATGTCGGCTCGTTCCGAAGGCCCGTCGGCCCGGCTGGCGCAGCTCGCCTACCTCGACGCCGTCCGCCCCCAGATCGAGCGGTCCACCGAACAGGGGGGCGACTTGGTTAAGGCGCGCGACGAGGCGGCCCGGCTGGGGCGGGCGGGCGTGGTCCGCCGGCTCGACAAGGTCGTCGCCGACGCCGACGCCGTGGTGCGCACGGTGCGGGCGGCCGACGTGCCCGAGTCGATGGAGGCCTCGCACAGCCTGCTGCTGTCGACCATGGTGATCCGCGCCTACGCCGCCGCTCGGGTGCGCGACGGGCTGGGACGGGCGCTGGGTACCGAGCCCGCCGAGCCCGCCGTCACCGACTTGGCCCGGGCGGGCGAGGACATGGCGACCGCCGATGGGACCTACCGCCTGTTCGTGGAGACGCTCCCGGCGCCGGAAGGGGGCCCGCCCGTCGCCATGCCGCCGTCGACATGGCTGCCCGACGGCGTGGGGTGGAGCGCCGCCGAGGTGTCGGCCATCGTGCGCTCGCTGCGCTCGACGGCGGCACTGGCCCCCGTGCACGACGTGGGCGTGCTCCTGGTCACCACGGAACCGGCCGCCGTCGCCAACGAGGGGGCGTCGATCGTGCTGCCCAACGTGAAGACGCTGCGGTTGCAAATTGTGGTGGTCAATACGGGCAACGAGCCCGAGCGCCGGGTGCACGTGCTGGCCTCGCTGACGTCGGACGGCGCCACCGACACCGCCCGCGACTTCGTCGACCTGGCGCCCGGGCAGCGGGTGGCGGTGACGCTGGGCGGGCTGCGGACGGCGGCGGGCACGGCCAGCACGCTGACGGTGACGGCCGGGCCGGTCGAGGGCGAGACCAGCACCGACGACAACACCAAGACGATTCCCGTCGTCTTCCGCTGACCGGCTGTCGTCGTTCTGGTCCGTAGATCCGGCGCTGTGACGCCGGATCTACGGACCAGAACGGAACTGCCGTCAGCCGGCGTCGTCGTCGGGGGGGTCGACGGCGTGCAGGCGGCGGAACGTGGCCTCGGCCCGGAACGCCACGTCACGCGCGGGCAGCCCCGTGCGCCGGGCCACCCGCACGGCGTCGTCGTGCTCGGCCTTGACCCGGCCGGGGCCGACCTTCACCCGCACGGGCAGGCCGTCCACGTCGACCTCGTGCAGCTCGCGGGCGGCGGGCCACCGCTCCACCCGGTGCGCCCGCACCCCCAGCGAGCCGGTCTCGGCCGCCATGACGCGGGCCACCTGCGACGCCAGCGCCACGTCGGCCAGCGCCCGCACCACATGGCCCGGCCGCCCCTTCTTCATCACCACCTGCTCCACCCAGGCGTCGTGTGCCCCCGCTTCCAGCAGGGCGCCGACGGCATGGGCCAGTGTCTCGCCGGTGGCGTCGTCGACGTTGGCGGCCAGCTCCACCACCGGCTGGCCCGGCTCCTCACGCGTGGCGTCGGCCGCCGTGCCGATCACCACCTGGGTGAGGTTGGGGAGCCCGTCGAGCTCACGCGTCCCCGCCCCGAAGCCGCTCGCCTCGATCGTCATGGCGGGCAGCGGGCCGTAGCCCGACGAAAGGGCGGCCAGCAGGGCGGCGCCCGTCGGCGTGGTCAGCTCGGCGGTCACCTCTCGCCCGTACGTCGGCGCCCCGCGCAGCAGCTCGACCACGGCGGGGGCCGGGTTGGGCAGCACGCCGTGGGCCGAGCGCACCATCCCTGTCCCGGTCGCCACCGGGCTGGCGGTGACGACATCGACGCCGAGCAGCTCCAGCGCCGCGCACGTCCCCACGATGTCGACGATGGCGTCGAGGCCGCCCACCTCGTGGAAGTGGACCTGCGAGGGGTGCCGTCGGTGCAGGTGGCCCTCGGCTTCGGCCAAGACGCCGAACACGGCCAACGATCGGTCCCGTACCCGGTCCGGCAGGCGGGCCTCCTCGATGACGCCGACGATGTGGGCGTGGGTGCGCACCACGCCGGTCTCGCGGACCTGGACGTCGACCCGGGTGGCGGCGATGCCGTTGCGCTGCACGGGGTGGGCGGACAGCGCCCAGCCGGTGATCGGCAGCCGCTGCAA
>JAHWKQ010000262.1 GCA_019347785.1 Actinomycetota bacterium | reverse complement strand
GACCCGTGTGTGGAACAGCCGGCCTGACCGTCGCCGCCGCCCTCGACGACAGCGCGACTGGGAACTACACCATCGCCGCCGCCCTAACAACTCGGCCCGCGGCCGCCGGGGCGGGGCAGCCGGTCGGTGGGCCCTAGCAGCTCCATGCCGAGCCGGCGGGCCAGCAGCACGACGGTGGCCAAGGGCAGGCCGACCACGTTCGAGTCGCTGCCTTCGATCGCCTCGACGAACGCGCCGCCCGCACCCTGGATGCCGTAGGCGCCGGCCTTGTCGCGCGGCTCGCCGGTGGCCACGTACCAGGAGATTTCCTCGGCGGTGACGGGCCGGAAGCGCACGCGGGTGGCCACGACCTCCTCGGCCGTGGCCGTGCCGAGGCGCAGGGCGAGGCCGGTGAGGACGGTGTGCCAGTCACCTGACAGCCGCCGCAGCATGGCGGCGGCGTCCTCATCGTCGCTGGGTTTGCCGAGCACGTCGCCGTCGTGGACGACCTCGGTGTCGGCCGCGACGACCAGCAGCGCAGGATCGGCGCCGCCCGCGGCGGCCCTGGACGCCTTGGCGGCAGCGAGCCGGCGGACCAGGGCTGCGGGCGGCTCACCGTCGCGAGGGGTCTCGTCGACGTCCGTCGGCTGGACGTGGACGTCGAGCCCGAGGCGGCCGAGCAGCTCGAGGCGGCGGGGAGAGCCCGACGCGAGCACGACCGGTTTGGTCACGAGCATGCGTGGCGAGCCTAGTCGGGCGTGGTGGAATCAGCCCGTGAGCTCGCCCACCCACCCCCGGCCTACGGCCGACGCAGCATGCCCGAGCTCGTTGTTCGCCGACTTGGTCGCCGCCTCGGCGGCGGTGCGCGCGACCCGCAGCCGCAAGGCGAAGGTCGCCGCGATCGCGGACGCGCTGGCCCGAGCCGATCCGGTGGACCTCGCCGCGCGGTTCCTGGCGGGCCGTGTGCGGCAGGCCGGCCCCAACCAACGGCGGCTGGAGGTGGGCTGGCGTGGGGTGCACGAGGCGGAGGTGGCACCGGCGGAGGCGCCGTCGCTCACGCTGGTCGACGTCGACCTGGCACTGCAGGAGATCGCCAACGACGCCGGTTCCGGATCGCGAGGCCGGCGGCTGGAGCGTCTGCGCGCGCTGCTGGCTCGGGCAACCGCCGACGAGCAGGCGCTGCTGCGTGGGCTGGTCCTGGGCGAGCTGCGTCAGGGCGCCCTCGAGGGAGTCGTGGTGCAGGGCATCGCCGCCGCCGCCCGCGCCGCCGGCCACGACCTGACCGACGCCGACGTGCGCCGGGCCCAGATGTTCGCTGCCGACCTGGGCGTCGTCGCCGAGGCCGCGCTGGCCGGAGCGGACCTCTCGGCGTTCACGCTGGTGCCGGGCCGCCCGGTGAAGCCGATGCTGGCCGCCATGGCCGACTCGATCGCGGACGCGGTCGCCGACCTCCGGGGGGCGCTCGTCGAGTGGAAGCTCGACGGTGTCCGCGTGCAGGTCCACCGTGCTGGGGGGCAGATCACCGTGGTCACGCGCAACCTGAACGACGTGACCCGGCGGTCCGGCGCCGTCGTGGCGGCGGTGGCCGACCTGCCGGGCGGCGACCTGGTGCTGGACGGCGAGGTCCTCGCGGTGGGTCCCGATGGGCGGCCGTGGGCGTTCCAGGACACCATGGGCACGTTCGCGACCGACGACGCTCCCGCCGACGTGCCGTGGTCGCCGTTCTTCTTCGACCTGCTCCACGCCGGCGGCCGTGGCCTGGTCGACGAGCCGCTCGAGGTGCGGCGCGGCGTGCTGGCGCAGCTCGTGCCGGAGTCGCTGCGCATCCCCGGGCAGCCCGTCGGCTCCCCTGCCGAGGGCGAGGCGGTGCTCGCCGCCGCTCTGGAGCACGGTCACGAAGGGGTGGTGGTCAAGGACCTCCAGGCGCCCTACGCGGCTGGGCGGCGGGGGTCCGCGTGGCGCAAGGTCAAGCCGGTCCGCACCTTCGACCTCGTGGTGCTGGGCGTGGAGTGGGGCTCGGGACGCCGCCGGGGGTACCTGTCAAACCTCCACCTGGGCGCCCGGTCACAGGGGACTCCCGACCACCACCCCGACGCGCCCGGGTTCGTCATGCTCGGGAAGACCTTCAAGGGCATGACCGACGAGATGCTGGCGTGGCAGACCGAGCGTTTCCTGGAGTTGGAGACCGGCCGGGACGGCCGCATCGTGTGGGTGCGGCCCGAGCAGGTGGTGGAGGTAGCCGTCGACGGGGTCCAGGCATCGACCCGCTACCCCGGCGGGGTCGCGCTGCGCTTCGCGCGGGTCCGGCGCTACCGGGACGACAAGGACCCGTCCGAGGCCGACACGCTCGAGGCCGTGCAGGCCCTGCTGGTGCGGCCACCGGGCTGACGCACGTCACGCGG
>JAHWKQ010000261.1 GCA_019347785.1 Actinomycetota bacterium | reverse complement strand
CCCACCGGCCATCTTCAGTCGACGGGGCGGGGGCGGGGGCGGGGGCGGGGCTCACGCGGTCAGCGGGCGGCGGCGCCGACGGGCCGACGCCCGGTCTCGCCGGTCTCCTCGGCCGCGCGCCGCCGCTCCCGCCGCTCGTCGCGGTCGAGCAGCATGGCGTGCACGACGAACAGCACGACGGCGAAGCCGAAGACGACAAAGCTGGGGAAGGGCGGGTTGCCGGCGTCGAAGTAGGCGAAGGCGGTGAACTCCTCGCCGCCCGGGACGACTTTGAGCTGCTCGTCGGTCTCCTGGAAGGTCACGCCGATGACCGGGTAGCCGGTCTCGGCCATCCGGTAGCGGATCGACTGCTCGTCGACGGCCCACGTGTCGGGGAACGCCAGGACGTCGAAGTCCTCGCTGGTGAAGAACGTCTGGATCGTGGTGACGCCCGTGTCGACGGCGGCCTTGGGCAGGTCGGCCGGGACGTCGCCGAAGCCCTCGGGGTAGGACTTGACGAACTGGTACTCGGGCTCGTTGGCCAGCAGGCTGTCGCCCGCGAACGGATACCAGGTCGGCACGTAGGCGTCCGCCGGCTGCCCCGGCAGGCTCGTGGGGCCGGTCGCCGCGGGGGTGCCGGGCGCGCCGAACGCCCAGAACAGGCTGAGGATCGTGAGGAAGCCGAACAGCGAGGTCCCCAGCACCAGGTAGCCGCGCCGGGTCCCCAGGTTGGCGCGCAGCAGCAGGTAGACGCTGCCGAACAGGATGATGACGCCCAGGGGGACGGCCACCTTGGCGAGCGGGTCGTCGGGGGCGTAGCCGGTGTGCTCCTCCTGTGCCAGGACCAGCAGGTCGAGCAGCCCGGGCGGCATCAGCGGTCCCGCCACGTCGCGGCGACCACCTCGTCGGACCCGCCGCCGGTCTGCCGGCTCTCGACGTAGTCGATGATGCGCCGCAGCGCCCCGTCGGTGTAGCGGGCGCCCTCGTAGGTGTAGCCCGCCTGCCACGGCGGCATCGGCGTGCCCGTGGGCACGTAGATGCCGTTCTGGAGGATCCCGAGGATCGTCTTGCGGGTGTGCCGCTCGAGCTCGTCGTTCAACGGCGGCCCCACGACGCCCTGCAGACGCTCGCCGTGGCACTTGGCGCAGTTGGCCATGAACAGCTGCTCACCGGACTGCCCGGCGGCGGCGGTGGGCTGGGCCTGGTCGGCCACCTGGTTGGCCAGGATCCAGTTGACGATGTCGGTGACCTGCTGGTCGTCCAGCGGCCCGTCGTAGGCCGCGCCCCAGGTGGGCATCGGGGTGCCCGGGCGGCCCTGCTCGATGGTCGTGCGGACGAACTCCTCGATGTCGGCGATGTTCTCGTTGTCCTCGTAGCGCACGGCGATGGTGGTGAGGTTGGGCGCCGGCCAGGACTCGTTGCCGTAGGGCGAGGGCGCCGCGCCACCCTGCCCCTCGGCCCCGTGGCACTCGGCGCAGAAGGTCGTGAAGGTCTCCTCGCCGCGGACGACCGACTCCACGAAGAAGCTGTCGGTCTCCTCGTTGAGCCGGTGGGACTCCTGCAGGAAGTAGCCCGGCAGGAACAGGGCGAAGAAGCCCGTCAGCACCAGGCCCCACGCCATGTAGCGCTCCAGCACGCGCCGCTCGAGCTGGTCGTCGGAGAAGGACGGGCGCATGACCGGCGGCACGTCGGCGCTGGGCCGCCGGCCCCCTCGCAGCAGGAAGACCAGCGTGGCGGCCGCGGCCAGCGCCAGCAGGGCGACCGCGACCGTGGTCCCCGTCACCTCGGTCCCCGCCCGCTCACAGGCAGCTGGGCCCCTCCGGGGACTGCTGCAGCACGGCGGCCGTGCGCGGCGGGCCGGTGACGACGGTGGCGGTGTCCACGACCACCACGCCCTTCCTGACCTCCAGGGCGAAGCGGTCGAGCCCGCGCGGCGCGGGGCCCCCCTGCCACTCGCCCCAGCGGTTGTAGCGGGAGCCGTGGCACGGGCACTCGAACCACTGCGACGACTCGCACCACGGCACGCGGCAGCCCAGATGCACGCACTTCCAGTACAGCGCCATCAGCGGGGCGCCGTTGGTGAGGTCGGCGTACTGGCCGTCGGGGTCCAGCGCGGGGTCGTACTCGACCAGCCAGGTCCGGCCCGTGGGGATCTCGTAGGGGGCGCTGTTCGCGCGGATCTCCTCGAGGATGAAGTCCTGCTCCTCGACCTCGACCTGCGCGCCGAAGCCGCCGGTCAGGTTGGGCCACAGGTACATGATCGACGCCCCGCCGAAGGCGGCCAGCCCCAGCGCCATGGTCCCCAGCCACGAGTTGCGCAGGAAGGCCCGGCGGGTCGTCGTCTTGGACTTGCGCCCGCCCCCGCCCCCGGGCGGGCGGGCGGCGGCCGCCGGCGCGCCGGACGTGCCGGCG
>JAHWKQ010000067.1 GCA_019347785.1 Actinomycetota bacterium | reverse complement strand
TCGATGCCGCGCTTGAGCAGCATCGGGTTCGCGCCGGCCGCGACGTTGCGCATGCCCTCGTGCACCATCGCCTGGGCCAGTACCGTCGCCGTGGTCGTGCCGTCACCGGCCACGTCGTTCGTCTTGGTGGCGACCTCCTTGGCGAGCTGCGCCCCCATGTTCTCGTAGGGCTCCTCCAGCTCGATCTCCCGGGCGATCGTCACGCCGTCGTTCGTGATCGTGGGAGAGCCCCACTTCTTCTCGAGCACGACGTTGCGGCCCTTGGGCCCGAGTGTGATCTTCACCGCGTCGGCGAGCTTGTTGACGCCGTTCTCGAGCTGGCGGCGGGCGTCCTCGTGGAACGTGAGTTGCTTTGCCATGTCGTGTGCGCTCCTTGGTCTTCCGTGTTGGGGCGTCCGGACGGGCCGGTGCTACTTCTCGACGACCGCGAGGATGTCCCGGGCGGACAGGATCAGGTACTCCTCGCCGGACAGCTTGAACTCGGTCCCGCCGTACTTGGAGTACACGACCGTGTCGCCCTCCTTGACGTCCAGCGCGATGCGCTCGCCCTGGTCGGAGATGCGACCCGGACCCACCGCGATGACCGTGCCCTCCTGGGGCTTCTCCTTGGCCGTGTCGGGGATGACCAGACCGCTGGCGGTCGTCTCCTCCGCCTCACTGGCCTGTACCACGACTCGGTCCTCGAGGGGCCTGATCGCGACCTTGGTTGCCGTCGCCATATGGTGCTCCTTCGTGTGTCGGCCCGGCCGGGCGGGCATGACTCGTATTCGGGTTGGGGGCGGTCCCGCCTCCGCGGGCGGCGGGCGGGGCGACCGCCTGCCACTGGCAGTCTCCTGTCCGGAGTGCCAGTCGCCAAGCTAGCAAACCTGTACCCCGAGTGCAAGCCGCCGACACGTCCGAGGCACCTGATCTGCGCGTGGCACGCTCAAGGTAGAGCGTCGGGATCCAAAGCCTCCTGACTGCGCGCAGTGTCCGCCCGGTGATCACCATGTGTTAGGATCACGCCGGCGAACGGGGACGGGTCCTCCCGCGAGGGGGCGGGAGACGCCCTCCGCGGCGTGTGCGGCGGCCGAGGGGGAGCTTCGTGTCGGAGTACCAGCAGCAGCTCGGTGGTCGGCTGCGTGCCATCCGCCAGCAGCAGGGGCTGACCCTGCAGCAGGTCGAGGAGATGTCGCGGGGCCGTTGGAAGGCCGTCGTGGTCGGCTCCTATGAGCGGGGGGACCGGGCGGTGTCGGTCGCGAAGCTGGCCGAGATCTCCCGCTTCTACAACGTCCCCGTCTCCGAGCTGCTGCCCAAGGAGGAGGACGAGGTCCCGCCACCGCGGACCACGCCGTCGCGGGTCCGCCTGGACCTGCGCCAGCTGGCGCGCCAGGACCTGGACCCCGAGCTGCGGCCGGTGTCGCGCTTCGCCCACACCATCCAGCTGCAGCGCGGGGACTTCAACGGCAACGTGCTCACGATCCGAGGCGAGGACCTGCGGGCGCTGTCGGTCATCTACGGGACCGGCCCCGAGGACCTCATGGTCCGCCTCGACGAAGAGGGCGTGATCGCCGGCGCCTGACCGGCCCCGGGGGTCTGCTTACGCGCCCGTCCCTATCGCAGGGCGAGCACGAGGGCGCCCGCGTCCACCAGGCCCGCCCGGCGGTACGCCGCGATGGCGGCGACGTTGTCGGAGCGCACGTGCAGGGTCACGCCCGGCACGCCGGCGTCCAGCAGGTGGCGCGTCGTCAGCCCGACGGCGGCGGCCCCCAGCCCCCTGCCACGCCAGTCCCGCTCGACGTAGACCCCCGCGAGCTGCGCGCCCCGCCGGCGGCTGCACAGGGCGACGTCGACCTTGGCGACCGGCCGCCCCCGGCGCTCCACCACCCAGGTGGCCCCGCGGGCCACGCGGTCGCGGGCGCGGGCGCGCACCACCTCCTGTCCCGAGCGCGAGATGGGCGGGCCCATCTCGTCCTCGACGTGCAGCCGGCAGGCGAAGTCGGTCAGCTCCTGCAGATCTCCGTCGTGGGCGGGGCGGAAGCCGGGCGTGGCGGGCACGCGCGGTCGCCGGCGGGTGAGCATGAAGCGCTGCTCGCGGGCCTTGGGGCGCCGGCGCAGCAGACCGCGGGGCCAGGCGTGCAGCAGCGAGCGGGCCAACGGCGCGTCCCCGACCAGCACGCTCCAGCCGGCCCGCTCGGCGGCGTCGGCCAGGTGCGGGCCCGCCGCCGGGTCTCCGGCGGGCACGAGCGTGCCCGAGGCGCTGACGTAGAGGACGCCGGCGGGGTCGTCGGCCGGCCACACCACGAAGCGCCGATGCTCGCCGTCGTCCAGCGCCGACAGCGGGTACTGATACCACAGCTGCGCGTCGCCTCCCGCGTCCCCGCCGAGACCCGACTCCAGGCGGCGCATGAGCCGGTCGGCGTCGTCCGCGCGCAGGCGCGCCGTCGTGCCGGCCGCCGAGGCCGCCACGTCAGCGCGCGCCGCCGTCGAGCGGCAGGTTCGGGTCCGCGCCCACGTCCAGCGACGTCCGCTCGCCGGCGAGCAGGCGGTTCGACCCGGCGGCGGCGATCATGGCGCCGTTGTCGGTGCACAGCGCCGGGGAGGGCGCGAGCAGCCGCAGCCCGTCGCGCTCGCAGGCCTGCGCCATGCGCGCGCGCAGACGGCTGTTGGCCGCCACGCCCCCCGCGACGAGCACCTGCTCGACGCCGCGCTGCCTCGCCGCGCCCACCGTCTTGCGCACGGCCACGTCGACGACCGCCTCCTGGAACGAGGCCGCCACGTCGGGCACGTGCACCGGCTCACCGGCCTCCTGGCGGCGCCGCAGCTCCCGGATCACCGCCGTTTTCAGCCCCGACAGGGAGAAGTCGTAGCCGTCGGCCAGCGCCCGCGGGAAGGCGATGGCCGCCGGGTCGCCGTCGCGGGCGAGCCGGTCGATCTGCGGCCCTCCCGGGTAGCCCAGCCCCAGGAAGCGAGCGATCTTGTCGAACGCCTCCCCCGCCGCGTCGTCGACGGTGGCGCCGAGGGTGGTGAAGCGGCCCTGCTCGTCCAGCAGGACCAGGCTGGTGTGGCCCCCGCTGACGACGAGCGCGACGAGCGGGGGGCGCAGCCCTCCGTACTCGAGCTGGGCGGCGTAGACGTGGCCCTCCAGGTGGTTGACGCCGATGAGCGGCAGGCCCTGGGCCAGGGCCAGCGACTTGGCGGCCGAGACGCCCACGAGCAGCGCGCCGACCAGACCGGGGCCGACGGTCACCGCGACCGCGTCGACGTCGGCGTAGGTGCAGCCGGCCTCGACGAGCGCCCGGTCCAGGGTGGGCACGAGCAGGTCGAGGTGCGCGCGCGCGGCGACCTCCGGCACGACGCCGCCGTACGGGCGGTGGTGGTCGACCTGCGAGCCGACCACGTTGGAGCGGACCCGCAGCCGGTCCTCGACGATCGCCGCCGCCGTCTCGTCACAGGAGGTCTCGATGCCGAGCACGAGCACGGGCGCTAGCCCTCGCTCCCGGGCGCGCCGTCCAGGCCGACACGGCCCCGAACCCACGGCACGTGCAGGTCCGGGGCGCCGCTCGCGCCGCCGGGCTCGTGGATGCGGGCGGCCTGCTCGTCCAGGAGCCGGCCGAACGCCGGGCCCTGCAGCTCGTGGACCCACATGATGAGCGCGTCCTCGCCCGTCTCGGCGTAGTACCGCGGGCGGACGCCGACCGGGGCGAAGCCGAAGGAGGCGTACAGCCGCTGCGCGCCGCGGTTGCCGGTGCGCACCTCCAGGGCGGCGGCCTGAGCGCCCTCCTCACGCGCGTGGCGCAGCAGCGCCACGACCAGGCGCGTGGCGACCTTGCGCCGGTGCTGTGCCGGGTGGACCGCCACGGTCGTCACGTGCGCCTCACCGCCCTGCACCAGCAGGCCCGCGTAGCCGACGACCTGCCGGCGCGGCATCCACCCGCCAAGCCGGGATCCCGGGGCCAGGGCCACGCGGTACCAGCGCTCGCGGCCGCCGGCGAGCTCGGCGCCGAACAGCGCCGGCGACCACGCCCGGGGGTACACGGCCTGCTCGATGGCCATGACCGCGCGCAGGTGGCGCCGGCGCATCGGCTCGACCGTGACGTCGGGCAGGGCGCGGCGCAGCTGGGCCACCATCAGCGCACCCCGCCCAGCAGCGCGCCGCGGTTGCGCCAGCTGATGCGCGCGTCCGGCTGGCGCACGTAGACCGGCCGCAGGTCCTCGGGTGCGTGCGTCTCGCCGCCCGCGAAGCGCGGCAGGGCGAGCTGGCCCAGGGACGCCGCGCTGGGGTGGGCGACGGCCGCCGGCCCCACCTCCGCGCCCACGGAGCCCAGCAACGTGGCGTGGGCCAGGGCGCCGTCGCCGACGCAGACGGCGTCCTCGGCGCGCGCCTCGATCTCTCCGGCCAGCCGCTCGGGCGGCCCGACCTGGAAGCCGGTCAGCCGGTGCATGCCGTCCGGCCCGTGCCGGTAGGAGGCCCAGAACAGCTCGCCGCGGCGGGCGTCGAGCACGCCGTAGACCAGCCTGTCCGACGGGCGGACGGCGAAGGCCAGCACGTCCAGGGACGCCAGACCGACGGCGGGCAGCCCGCGGGCGTGGGCAAGGGCCTGGGCCGTCGCGATGCCGACGCGCATGCCGGTGAACAGGCCCGGGCCCAGGCCCACGGCCACGCCGTCGAGGTCGCCCACCCCGGCCCCGGCGTGGCGCAGGCAGAAGGCGATCGCGGGCGTCACGAACTCGGCGTGCGCCTGCCCGCGGCCACAGGAGGCCATGGCCAGTGGCCCGGCGTCGGTGCAGACGCAGACGCTGGACCGCGGTGTGGAGGTCTCGATGCCCAGGATCAGCACGCCGCCTCACCCGCCGTGGCCCGCCACCGCTCCAGCGACCGCTCGATCGCCGCCAAGCGGCGACGCCAGTCGTCGCCGTGCGCGCGGACCGTGACCCCCCGCCGGTCGGGGTCGGAGGTCGGCGAGGCCAGGCGCAGCTCCACCTCGAGGTGGTCGCGCGGCAGCAGGGGGCTCATGGCGTCGCCCCACTCGACGAAGGTGACACCGCCGGCTTCCAGCGCCTCGTCGTAGCCCAGCTCGGTGACCTGGGCGAGCGTCTCCAGCCGGTAGACGTCGATGTGGACGACGGGCAGCCGGCCCGTGTACTCGCGCCGCAGCAGGAACGACGGGCTCGTGACGCGCTCGGCTACCCCCAGCGCGGCTGCGGCGCCCTGGACGAGGCACGTCTTGCCGGCGCCGAGCTCGCCGGTCAGCGCCACCACGTCACCGGGGCGCACCGCGCCCGCCAGTGCCGCGCCCAGCGCCCGGGTCTCGGCCGGCGACGCGGTGGTCAGCCGCACCGAGCGGGTCACTCCAGGAGCCTGAGCTGCTCTGCGCCGGTCCGGGCGGGGACGGGCTCGGCGGTGGCCTCCGCCGCCTCCGCCAGCCCGAGGGCCTCGGCGGCCGTCGGCACGCGCCCGGCCAGGACGTCGGCGGCCAGCCGCAGGTCGCGCCGCAGACAGGACAGGGCGTCGGCGTTGCCGCGCAGGGCCGCCGCCGGGTGGAAGGTGGGGATGAGCGTGCGGGGGCCCAGCGCGAAGCGGTAGCCGGCGACGGACCCGACGGGCACCCTCCACGGGTCCGCCGGGCCGCCGGTGACGTCCCCGAGCAGCAGGCGGGTGGCGAACGCCCCGAGGGTCACCACGACGCCCGGGTCGACGTGGGCCAGCTGCCCGGCCAGGTACGGCCGGCACGACGCGATCTCGTCGGGCTGGGGGTCACGGTTGTCCGGCGGGCGGCACTTGACGGTGTTGGTGATGTAGACGCCGCTGGCCCGGGACAGGCCGACCTCGCCACACAGCCGGTCCAGGAGCTGGCCGGCCCGGCCGACGAAGGGCTCGCCCCGGCGGTCCTCGTGGAAGCCGGGGGCCTCCCCGACGAACATCAGGTCGGCGGCAGGGTCACCGACGCCGAACACGACCTGGGTGCGGCCCTCCGCGAGTCGGCACCGGGTGCACCCCAGCGCCTCGTCACGCAGGTGCTCGAAGGACCTCACCGCGTCTCCTCGTGCATCGGGTCAGGAGTGTAACGAGCCGGCTCGGCTCGCCTCCCGCCACCGCCCGGGGGCGGCACGGAACCGGAGCGCGCCGGTCGCGGGCACCGTGCGATCCCTTCCGAGCGTGGTCAGATGTGCGGCCACGACGCGAGGAGGGACGACATGGCCCTGGTGCGCAGCGAGGCGGCCGGCGACGGCGTGCGGCTGGTGACGCTGACCGACCCCGACAAGCGCAACGCGATGGGCCCGGACATGGCGGCCGAGCTCGTCGGAGTCGTGGCCGACGTCGCCTCGGACGCCGGCGTCCGGGCGCTGGTCGTCACCGGCGAGGGCACCGCGTTCTGCGCCGGCGCCGACCTGCCGGCGCTGTTCGGGGACCCCGGGCGGGACGTCGCCGACACCCACGAGGTCCTGCAGGACTACTACCGGGCGTTCCTGGCCGTGCACGACCTGGCGGTGCCGACCGTCGCCGCGGTCAACGGCCCGGCGGTCGGGGCGGGGCTGAACCTGGCCCTGTCGTGCGACGTGCGCGTGGCGGGGCCGGCGGCGACGTTCGGCGCAACCTTCGCCCGCATCGGCCTGCACCCCGGCGGCGGCTGCACCTGGTTCCTGGTGGAGGCGCTGGGCGCGTCCCGGGCCCTGCGCACCCTGCTGCTGGGCGAGACGGTCGACGCGGACCAGGCGGTCGCGTGGGGGCTGGCCGACGGGCCCGAGGACGACGCCCCGACGGCGGCGCTCGAGCTGGCCGGTCGCTTCGCGGCCGTCGAGGGCCCGCTGGCCCGGCGGATCAAGCGGGGCGTGCGCCTGGCCGTGGAGACCCGCGACCTCGGGGCGGTCCTGGAGTACGAGTCCTGGGCGCAGGCGGCCTCGGCCGGCTCGCCCCGGCTGCAGGAGTGGGTCGCCAGGTTCGACCACCCCTGACCCACCCCGGACTGTGTCGACTTCCGCACCGTGACGGTGGGGAACTCGACACACTCCGGGTCAGTGGGCGCGGGGGTCGGCGGGGAAGCCGGGGATGCCGGTGGCCGCCCGCACCGCCGCGCGGATGGCCGCGCTGACGGCCCGGGCGCCGAGGTCGGCGACGAGGTCGACGTCTGCCGGCACCCGCTGCGCACACAGCAGGAACAGCGCGTCGCCGTCGTAGGAGGTATGGGCGGGGGTGACCGCCCGGGCGACGCCGCTGTGGGCGAGGTCGGCCGCCCGGACGGCGTCGGGCTTGGTCAGCCGCGCGTCGGTGACCAGGCAGCCGATCATCGTGTGGTCGCCGGGCTCGAACTCCAGCGCGACCGCCGGGAAGCGGGGGCGGTCGGCGGGCGCGCGGGAGCCGGCCAGCACCCGCCCGTGCTCGTCGAGCACGTCCCCAAGCGCGTTGACGGCCATGAGCGCCCCGACGGTCACCCCGCCCGCGGAGGCCACCGCCCAGCCCTGCCCGCCCTTGGAGCCCCACCGGGGGCCCGCGGTCTTGCCCACGGTGCAGCCCGCCCCCACGCCGACCGATCCCATCTCCGGGTCCGCCTCGGTCGCAGCCTCGCAGGCCGCCCAGCCCGCGTCGGCTCCCGGGCGCGGGGCGTCGGCGTCGCGCAGGTCGAACACGATCGCCGCGGCGACGATCGGGACGCGGGCCACCGTCTTGTCGTAGCCGATGCCGTGCGCCTCGCACCAGCGCACCGCCCCGTCCGCGGTGGCAAGGCCGAAGGCGCTGCCGCCGGACAACGCGACGCCGTGGCACTCCTCGACCCGGGAGGAGTGGCCCAACACGGAGACCTCGCGGGTCCCGGGGGCGCCGCCGCGCACCGCCGCGGCGCCCAGCGCCCCGCGGGGGGCGAGCACGACCGTGCAGCCGGTGCGCCCCGTCGGGTCGGTCCAGCAGCCCACGCGGACCCCCGCGACGCCCAGGGCCATCAGACACCGCCCCGGGGCGACGCGGGGCGCAGGGCCCGGATTCCCAGCCCGTCGACGAAGGCGGCCAGGTGGGCCGACACGACGGCCCCGGCCTCCAGGGGGGCGCTGTGGCCGACGCCGTCGACGACCACGAGCCGGGCGTCGGGCAGCTTGTCGGCCAGCCGTCTGGCCTGTCCCGGAGGCGTGACCCGGTCGCGCTCGCCGGCCAGGACCAGCGCGGGCACGCGCACGAGCCCGGCGGCGTCGCGCAGGCTCAGCCCGGTCAGCGCCGGCATCAGCGCGGCCTTGACGCTGTTCGGGCACGACATGACCAGCCGCTCGACGAACAGCACCTGCTCGGGGTCCGCGTCGGGCGACAGTCCCACCGCGCGGGTCAGCAGGTACGACAGGTCGCCGGGCCGGCCGGGCACGCGGTCGCCCCGGCGCAGCGCCCGCTCCCACGCCCCGGACTGCAGCGCGCCCAGGACCGCGCTGCCACCCGAGAGCGCGCTGCCGGCGACGGTGTCGCTGCCGCTCGTGTTGACGAACACCGCACCGGCCAGCCGCTCGGCGACGAGGTCCGGGTGCTGCCGCGCCCACGACAGCAGCGCCATGGCGCCCAGGGAGTGGCCGACGACGACGACCCGCTCGCCGTCGGCGCGGACCGCGTCCAGAACGGCCTGCAGGTCGCGTCCCAGCGCGTGGATGGAGTAGTCGCCGCCCGTGCCGGGGCCGCTGCGGCCGTGGCCGCGCTGATCGTAGGCGACGAGGCGGGCGCGGTCGGCCAGCTGCACGCGCTGCCAGTGCCAGATGTCCAGCGACAGGGCGTAGCCGTGCACCAGCACGAGCGTCGGCGCGTCGGGCGGCCCCAGCGTCTCGGTGTACAGCCGGGTGCCGTCGAAGGACTCCACGGTGCGCGCCCGCCCCCGCACGGACCCGAGGGCGGGGCTTTCCCGGTCGCCGCCCGAGGCCCCGGGACCGGGCGGCCTCCGCCTGGCCAGCCAGCCGAGCGCCGCGCCGCCCGCCGCGAAGCCGGCCAGCGTCGCCACGCCCGCGACCCGGCGCGCGATCACGCGGCGCCCAGGTAGACCCGCGGCACCCGCCGGCCGACGGTCGAGACCACCTCGTAGTTGATGGTGTCCAGCCAGCGGGCCCAGTCGTCGGCGGTGACCCGCTGGCCGCCCTGCGCGCCGATCAGGCAGACCTCGTCGCCCACCCCGGCCCCGGAGTCGCCGGCGTCGACGAGGAACTGGTCCATCGTGACCGACCCGACGATCGGCACCCGGCGGCCGCGGACCAGGACCCGTCCGACGTTGGACAGCAGCCGGCTGACGCCGTCGGCGTAGCCGGCGGGCACCGTGCCCAGCGTGGTCTCGCGGTCCGGGGCCCAGCGCAGCCCGTAGGAGACGGCCTCGCCGGCCGCCAGCCGCTTGACCAGCGACAGCTGCGAGTACCAGGACATGGCCGGGCGCAGGGCCGTCGGCGCGGCGATGCCTGGCGCCGGCTCCAGCCCGTAGATCGCCAGCCCGGGGCGGACGAGGTCGTGGTGGTCGCCGTGGCGGTCCAGCGTGCCCGCCGAGTTGCACAGGTGGGCGATCTGCGGCGTGACCCCCAGCGACCGCGCCAGGTCCAGGCCCCGGCGAAACTCCGCGGCCTGGTGGTCGGTGAACGGGTGACCCGGCTCGTCGGCCACGGCCAGGTGGCTCCACAGTCCCTGCAGACGCAGGCCCGGCGCGTCGCGGACGCGGCGCAGGGCGTCCTCCCAGTCGGCCTGGGGGGCGCCGGCGCGGCGCATGCCGGTGTCCAGCAGCAGGTGGACGGCCACGGGGCGGTCGCGCTCGCGCCCGGCCGCGTCGAGCGCGCCGGTGAAGGCGGGCGTGTAGACGGTGGGGACGAGGTCGGCGTCGAGCATGGCCGGGACGGCCCCGGACGGCGGCTCGGTGAGCACCAGCACCGGCGCCGTCACGCCGGCATCCCGCAGCCCGCGGCCCTCCTCGACCAGCGCCACGGCCAGCCAGTCGGCCCCGCCGCGCAGCGCCGCGCGGGCGGCGGGCGCCATGCCGTGGCCGTAGCCGT
>JAHWKQ010000260.1 GCA_019347785.1 Actinomycetota bacterium | reverse complement strand
ATCGGCGGCGTGGCGTTCCCGATCTTCGCGGGCGTCTACTACTGGTTCCCGAAGTTCACCGGGAAGATGCTCGACGAGCGGCTGGGCAAGTGGAACTTCTGGCTGCTGCTCGTCGGCACGAACGTGGCGTTCTTCCCGATGCACGAGGTCGGGCTGCGCGGCATGCCGCGGCGGATCTACACCTACGACGCCGACCTCGGTTGGACGGTCTTCAACTTCATCTCCAGCGTCGGCGTGCTGATCATCGCTGCGGGCATCGCCGTGTTCGTGTGGAACGTGTGGCGCAGCTACCGGCACGGCGAGGAGGCCGGCGCCAACCCTTGGAACGCCGACACGCTGGAGTGGGCGACCGAGTCGCCGCCCGCCGAGCACGGCTGGACGGTCATGCCGCTGCCTCGCTCCCGTCACCCGCTGTGGGACCAGGAAGACCTCTACGAGGGCGACTCGCCGCTCGCGCGGTTCACCCGCTCGATGGGCGAGTGGCCGCTGCGGTGGCGTGCCGCGGTGATCGTCGGCACCGCCGACGGCCGGCCGCAGGAGGTGTTCCGCATCGCCGACCCGTCGATCTGGCCGCTGTGGGCCGGGATGGGGGTCGTGATGATCTTCTTCGCCGAGCTCGTGAAGGTGCGCTGGGGCGCGCTGGTGGGCGCGCTGGTGATCGTGTTCTCGGTGATCCGCTGGAACTGGCCGCAGAAGCCACCGATGAGCGAGGAGGAGGAGCGCGTCTTCGAGGAGGAGCACGGCGTCGCCGTGAACGCCGGCGGCAGCGTGGTCGTGGCGACGTGGGGCACCGGCCTGGTGATCTTGTTCGCGGCGATCGCGTTCTCGGCGCTGCTGCTGTCCTACTTCTACCTGCGGTTGGAGAGCCCGGCGTGGCCGCCGCCCGGCGTCGACCTGGGCGGCTTCTCCGCGGTGGCCGGCATCGCCGCGTCGCTGATCGCCAGCGCGGTGGTGCTGCGCAGCGCGGTCGCCCGGGTGCGCGACGGGGACCAGGGCGGCTTCATCGGGCTGCTGGCGGGCGCGCTGGCGTTGGCCGCGGTGGGCGTCGTCGGCTACTGGCTCGAGCTGCAGGGCCTGGGGTTCGGGGGCACCGAGCACGCGTTCGGCTCGATCTTCTTCACGATCAGCGGGTTCATGCTGGTCGTCGCGGCGGGCGTGTGGATCGCCGGGGCGATGGCGCTGTACTGGGCGGTGCGCGGCCTCTACAACGCCCGGCGCCACCCGACGATCCTGAACCTGCTGCGGTTCTGGACCGCGATGACGGCGATCTGGCTGATCGGCCTCGGTGTGCTGTACCTGGGGCCGGTGCTGGTATGAGCGACCCTGGTGCCGACCAGCACCTGGGCGGCCTCACTGCCGCCAAGGGCACGCCGATGCCGGTCGACGTCTCGCGCGACCGCCGCGCGCGGCGCCTGTGGTTGGAGTTCCTCGCCGGACCCCTGATCTGGTTCGCCCACTTCATGCTGGTCTACGTGGTCGTGGAGGCCGGGTGCCAGGGTAGCGGGGCGGGGCTGGAGCTGTTCGCCCCGCCGGTGGCGGGCACGGTGACGCTGGTCGCCACGGTGGTCGCCACGGTCGCGTGCCTGGCCACGGCAGCGTGGGCGCACCGCCGGGCCCGCGGCTTCACGGATGCCGACAACATCTCTGCGCAGGCCCGCGAACTGGTCGATCCGGGGGGCCCGCTGGCGTTCGCGGGCTTGATCCTGTCGCTGCTCTCGGCCGTCGCGGTGCTGTTCGTCGGCCTCCCGGTCCTGTGGCTCGGGACGTGCTGACCGTCCTCGCCCACATGGGCCGGCCCCTGGAGCCACACGACCTGTGGGGGGCGTGGAATCCGGACCCGCTGCTGCTGGTCGGGCTGGCAGTGGTGGGCTGGGCGTACGCGCGCGGCCGCGAGCCGGCGGGGCGGGCGCGGGGATGGGCGTTCGCCGGCGCGTTGGCGGCACTCACCGTGGCGCTCGTCTCCCCCCTGGATGCGCTGGCGGGTGCGCTGGCGTCGGCGCACATGGTGCAGCACGTCCTGCTCGTCCTCGTCGCCGCGCCGCTGCTCGCCTACGCCGCGCCCTCCAGTGCGGTGCTGCGAGGAGCCCCGGCCGCATTGCGCCGCGGCGCGGTGCGGCTCCGCGACATCCTCGGCGTCCGCGGACTCGAGGTGTGGCGGGACCCGGTCGTGGTGTGGTTGGCGCACGTCGCCGTCCTGTGGCTGTGGCACGCGGCGGTCCTGTACGACGCGGCGCTGGGGTCGGCATGGGTCCACGCGCTCGAGCACGCCACGTTCCTGGTGACCGCGGTGCTGCTGTGGCGGGTGGTGGTCAGCGCCCGCCGGGGCGTGGCGGTGTCGCAGGGCGCGGGGATCCTCATCGTCTTCGGCACCGCCATGCAGAGCGTGTTCCTCTCGGTGCTCATGGTGTTCGCCTCGTC
>JAHWKQ010000259.1 GCA_019347785.1 Actinomycetota bacterium | reverse complement strand
CGCCGACCTGGCCGAGCTGGAGGACCGGGCGGCCGCGGTGGTCAAGCACGCCGGCGCGGCCGGAGGGCCCGCCGACACCGTGGCCATGGCCGCCCGCCTGGCCCGCTGGCTGGCCGCCGCGCCCGCCGACCGCCCGGAGAGCTTCGCGGCCGCGGCGCAGGGCTACGTGGACGAGGGCGGTTGGGTCGACCGCGCCCGCCAGGCGCTGCGCGACGGCTCGCCGGAGCCGGAGCTCGAAACCGCGCTACGCGAGCTGCTGGCTGCGGCCGATGCCAGGCGCGCCGGCGAGGATGCGCACTTCGCCGACGTCCTACGCATCTGGACGGCTTCTGGCGCGCCCGACGAGCGGGTCCTCGGCGTGGAGGATGTCCTGCCGCGCGTGGTGGCGCCTCTGGCCGCCACCACGGGGGTGCTCGTGATCGTGATGGACGGGCTGTCACACGCCATCGCCTCTGAGCTGGTGCGCGACCTCAGCTGGCGGGAGGGCTGGGTGCCCTGCGCCCCGGCCGCACGGCCCCAGCCCTACGTCGTCTGCTCCACGCTGCCGAGCGTCACCCGGCTGTCGCGCGCCAGCCTGCTTGCCGGCGAGCGGGTCGGCGGCCTGGCGCGCGGGGAGACGGCCACCTTCGCCGCCCAGGTAGGACTCGGCGACGCGCCGCGGCTGTTCCATAAGGGTGACTTGCGCGGGGAGGGGGGCGGCCTGGCTGACGCGGTGCGGGCCGAGCTGGCCGGGTCACGTCGCGTCGTCGGGGCGGTCCTCAACGCCATCGACGACCACCTCGCGCGTGGCGATCAGCTGCGTCCCGACTGGCGGCTGGAGGCGGTGGCGCCGCTGCGCGCGCTGCTCGAAGCTGCGCGCGACGCGGGCCGTGTCGTGGTGCTGGCCTCCGACCATGGCCATGTGCTCGAGCGTGGGGGGGAGCAACGTCCGGCGGCGTCCGAAGGCGGGGAGCGTTGGCGCTCGGCCCGCGAAACGCCCGCCGAGGGCGAGGTGCTGCTCGAGGGACCGCGCGTGCTGGTCGATGGCGGCCGGGCGCTGTTGGCCTGGCGAGAGGATCTGCGCTACGGGCCCCGCAAGCACGGCTACCACGGCGGCGCCAACCCGCAGGAGGTGGTCTGTCCGCTCTTCGTCCTGGCGCCGGGGGGCGAGGCGCCCGAGGGCTTCGCCGACGTGGCGCTGACCCCTCCCGCGTGGTGGTCGGTCCAGCCCGCGCCCGCCGCCAGGCCCGGCGCTGACCGGGGGCCCGAGCCCGCCGACGCCATCGGGCAGCTCGCGCTTACCGTGGAGCAGGCGCCGGCGCCTGCCCGACCCGACTGGCTGGAGGCATGGTTGGCCAGCGAGGAGTTCGCCGCCCAACGACGAGGGCACGCCCGCGTGCAGCTCGACGATGCGCGGATCGCAGCGCTGCTAGCCGCGCTGGACACCGCAGGCCCCGTCGGGCGCGAGGCACTGGCCCGCGAGGTGGGGATGGCGCCCACGCGGCTGGACGGGGCGCTGTCCGTGCTGCGCCGCCTCGTGAACCTCGACGGCTATCCGGTGCTGTCGATCGACCGTGACGCCGACGAGGTGACCCTGGACGTGGGTCTCCTGCGCGAGCAGTTCGGGCTGTGAGCCTGCCCAGCCCCGCCCGCCGACGCGAGATCGTCGATGCCCTGCGCCGCGGGACGGTGCCCGCCCATTCGCTGGACGCGTTCGCCGTCGGGGTGCAGCGCTTCGCCCCGGCGTTGGACGAGGAGCTGCGCACCGTGGCCGGCGGCGCGGGCGTGGTCAAGGCGGTGCGCGGCGAGTACGGCAGCGGCAAGACGTTCTTCGCCCGCTGGCTGGCCGAGCGAGCCCGCCGGGCCGGCCTGGCCACCACCGAGGTGCAGATCTCCGAGACCGAGACGCCGTTGCACCGGTTGGAGACGGTCTACCGACGGCTCATCGAACGACTCGCCACCAGCGACGAGCCCGCCGGTGCGCTGCGCGCCGTGGTCGAGCGATGGGGCTTTGCCTTGGAGGAGGACGTCCTCGCGCGCGGGGAGGCCGTCGAGGGCGACGAGGCGGCACTGCTGGAGCGCACCAACGCGCTGGCCGAGGCTCGTTTGGGAGAGGTGAGCCGGCGCGCGCCCGCCTTCGCGACGGCGCTGCGCGCGCACCGCGCGGCCTCCGCGCGCGGCGATCGTGAGCTGGCCGAGGGCATCCTGGCCTGGGTGGGCGGCCAGCCCAACGTGCCCGCTGCCGTCAAGCGTGCCGCTGGTGGGAAGGGGGAGATCGACCATTTCGGCGCGCGGTCCTTCCTCCAGGGCCTGGTCGCCGTCCTGCGCGAGGCGGGGCACCCGGGGCGGGTCGTGGTCCTCGACGAGGGCGAGAGGCGGCGGCGGGTGGGGTCCGTCGTGGGCGTGTCGGGCGTGACGGCGTTGCGCCAGCTCGGCGCGGCGG
>JAHWKQ010000258.1 GCA_019347785.1 Actinomycetota bacterium | reverse complement strand
GGCCCTGGGACAGGTCGGGCGGCCGGTGAAGGGCGGGTCGGTCGTGACGCTGGCGAGCAGGACCGTCGTCAGGCGCTCGGCGGCGTGGTTGAAGCGGACGCGTGAGCGCAGCGCGGTCCGTGCGCTCGCCCGGCGCAGGCGGGCCAGGTCGCCGCGCAGATCGTCGAACAGCCGGCGCGCCCGCCCGCCGCGGGCCAGCTGCTGTGCCCGCGCCGACGCGTTCCCATGCTCCGCCTCGATCCCGGTCCGCGCGGCGCGACGCGACCAGCGCCGCCAGGACTCCTCGACGCGATCGGTCGCGGCGCGCAGGCGGGGCTCCCCGGCGAACAGCACCCGCAAGGTGGTCAGCTGTCGCTCGGCGGCCCGGCGGGCGGCGCGGTAGGCGTCGAGGAACCGCTCGTCGCCCGTGGCGAGGAAGTCGCGGTGGCTGGTCCGCTGGTCGACGAAGGAGGCCAGCAGCCGGCTCGTGACCGCCCGGGCCCGGCCGTGGACCGCGGCGAGGTCCTCATACGCGTGGTTGCGCTCGACGACGCCCAGGAACGCGATGGCCCCGTCGACCACGAGGAGCAGCAGGAAGCCCAGAAGGAGCAACTGGACGCGTCGCCGTACCGACAGACGCCCACCTCCTCGCGCTCGGCCGCGGCCCGTCCGGTGCCCCGGTCACAGGACCCGTCAAGCGTACGTCTCCCGTCCTGCCCGGTGTGGCCATGGGACGTGGCTCAGGTCGCCGCGGCGCGCAGCGCCCGGTACAGCAGGGCGCCGTCGCCCAGGCGGCTGGCCAGCTCACGCTCCATCCCCGCGATGGGGTACAGGTTCTGGGGGGCCCGGGGGTCTTTGTGAGGCGCCGACGCGAACCGCGGCAGGGTCGCCGTCACGCGGTCCGCCAGGCGGGCCGCGGCGGCCGGGTCCAGGTCCGCCGACGACTCGCAGCGCACCACCCCCGCCCAGGGGTGGCCCTCGTCGCCGGGCAGCCGCGTGTACCAGGAGTAGCGGCTCCAGCGGCGATCGGTCAGCGCGAACAGCGGCGTCCGCTGTCCCGGGGCGAGCGCGGCGACCACCGGCTGCGCGGGCGAAGGCAGGTAGCCGACCCGGTGGGTCTTGACATAGCCGACCGCGCCGGGGACGTGCTGGCGGCCGAACAGCGGCCCGTCCACGACGAGGATCCGGTCGGTGGAGGCACGGGGCGGCTCGTCGACCTCGTCGGCGGCACGGGCCTCCAGCTCCCCCATGCGCTGCTGCAGTCCCGCCGCCAGCTGCTCGGCGGTGTCGCCGTCGACCATCCGGGGCTCGTAGACGCCGTGGCGCGTGACGATGGCCTCCGCCCCGGGCGCCGGCGTGAACAGGCCGCGGCGCACGCGCGCCGCCAGCAGGCGCGCCCGGCCGTCGCAGCCGACGACGCCTGCCGCGTACGAGGCGGCCACCCCCAGGCTGGTGCGCCCGTCGTCGCCGGAGATCCACACGCGCGCGTCGATGCGGCGGACGCCGTCGACGAACAGCACCCGGGGAGCCGGCGCGTCCCGGGGGCGCTGCGGGGTCCAGTCCGCCACCGGGACCTCCACGTCCAGGTTGGGCTCGGAGGCGGCGGGCTCGAGCGCGGCCGCGTCCAGCGCCGACCCGTAGTCCGGCGCCCAGGTGTCGACGGCGAACCTCACCGCGGCGTCCCCCCGCGGCCCATCTACCGGTCCACCCGCTCGACGGTGGACGTCTGCGGGCCCTTGCGCACCTCGTAGCGGACCGGAACCCGCTCGGCGAGCTCGCGGACATGGGTCACCAGCCCCACGGTGCGGCCGCCCGTGCCGAGCTCCTCGACGGCGGTCGCGACGGTGTCCAGCGTCGCCGCGTCCAGGGTGCCGAACCCCTCGTCGAGGAAGATCGCCTCCAGGCGGGCGGCCCGGTGGACGGCGAGCTCGGCGAGCCGCTCGGCCAAGGCCAGGGCGAGCGCAAGCGACGCGAGGAAGGTCTCCCCACCCGAGAGGGTCTTGGCCGGTCGCCGCTCGTCGGCGTTGCGGTGGTCCACCACCTGAAGGTTCGCCCGTGCGTCGCGGGCCAGGGAGTACTGGCCGGACGACAGCTCCCGGAGCCGGGCCGAGCCGTCGGTGACGAGGACGTCCAGCGCCTCGTCGACCAGCCACTGCTTGAAGCCGCGCGCGTCCAGGTGCCGCGCGAGGGCCTGCGCGGTCCGGCCCCGCTCGTGGGCGGCAGTCCGCTCGCGCCGCAGCCGGTCGGCCCGCTCGCGGTCCTCCTGGAGCCGCTGGCGGACGGCCTCGGCACGCACCGTCGCCCGGTCGACGGCCGCCGCCGCCCCACCGTCGTCACCGGCGTCGACGCCCTCCTGCTGGCATGCGGCGACCAGCTCACCGATCAGCGCCGCCCGCTCGGCGTCCGCCCGGGCGGCGGCGTCGCGGGCCCGGGCCGCGGCGTCGCGCCGTG
>JAHWKQ010000066.1 GCA_019347785.1 Actinomycetota bacterium | reverse complement strand
CTGGTGGCGTCGGCCGCCCGCGTGGTGTGCGGCGACACCGGCGTGGCCCACCTGGCGACGGCGGTGCGGACGCCGTCCGTCGTGCTGTTCGGGCCGACGTCGCCGGCCCACTGGGGCCCGCCGGCCGACCGGCCGTGGCACCGGGCCCTGTGGACGGGGGGGACGGGCGACCCGCACGGCGCGTGGCCCGACCCCGGCCTGCTGGGGATCGGCGTCGGCGACGTGCTCGCCGCCCTGGGGGACCTCGACCGGGTCGCGCCGGCGGGACGGGCGTCCGCCGGGGTCCGAGGTCAGCCGGCGAGCAGCATCTCGGCGGGGGCCACGGCGTCGGACTCCCGGTCGTCGGTCAGCAGGTCGACGACGGCCGCCTCCACGGCACCCTGGAACGAGGGCTGACCGAAGGCGGCCTCGGCTCCCAGCGCCTCGAGCGCTCCCCCGATCGTCCAGCCGGAGCGGAAGCGGTCGAACACCCGCGGGTCGATGTAGGACTTGCGGCACACGGCGGGGGTGTTGCCCAGGTAGCCGGCGACCTCAGCGACGGCGCGGGAGACGGCGCGCCTGCGCGCGGCCTGCGACGTCGCGCCGCCGGACACGGCGACCGCGACGGCCGCCAGGACGGTCGCGTTCCAGGTGCGGAAGTCCTTGGAGGTGAACTGCGGCCCAGCGTGCCGCTTCAGGTACTCGTTGACCAGGGCGGGGGTCAGTGGCCGCCACACCCCGCACTCTCTGTACGCGAGCAGCTCGGGCCCGCCCGTGCGGCGGCGCTGGCAGGCCCCCACCACCTCGGCCACGGCGGGGTCGACCAGCGACATGACGCGGCGCCTGCCGGACTTCGCGCTGTAGTCGAACCGCACCATGTCGCCGTCCAGCGTCGCGTGGGCCTTGCGCACGGTCGTCAGCCCGTAGGTCTCGTGGGCCTCGGCGTACTCCTCGGCGCCGATCCGGAAGAACCCGTGGTCGAGCAGCCGCACGGCGCAGGCCAGGAGGCGGTCGCGCCCGAGGCCCTGGGCCCACAGGTCGGCGGCGCACGCATCGCGCAGGACCGGCAGCCGCCTGGCGAACTCGAGCATGCGGTCGAACTTCTCGCGATCGCGGCGCATGCGCCAGGCATCGTGGTAGCGGTACTGGCGGCGACCCGCGGCGTCGGTCCCCACGGCCTGCAGATGGCCGTGGGGATGGGGGCAGATCCACACGTCGCGCCACGCCGGTGGGATCGCCAGCGCCTTGATGCGCTCGACCACCCGCGGGTCCGCGACGCGCTCACCGGTGCGCGCGTCGCGGTACTCGAAGCCCCGCCCGCGCCCGCGTCGCTCGATGCCCGGCGTGGAGCAGTCGGCGCGTCGCAGGCGCGTCATCCAACCCCCCGAGGGAGCCGGCGGTCAGCTCTTGGTCTTCCAGAAGATCTCGTCGACCTCCTGGATGAGATCGAGCAGCTGCTGGGCGTCGTCGGTGTCGACGCTCTTCTTGGCGTCCCCCGCGGCCTTCGTCGCCCGCCAGAACAGGTCGTGCAGGTTGGGGTGGTCCTCCAGGTGCTGGGGCTTGAAGTAGTCGGTCCACAGCACCCACAGGTGGTGCTTGACCAGGTCGGCCCGCTCCTCCTTGATCTGGACGGCCCGCTCGCGGAAGATCGGGTCGTCGGAGTCGAGGTACTTCTGCATGCAGCCCAGCACCGACTCCGCCTCGATGCGTGCCTGGGCCGGATCGTAGACCCCGCACGGCAGGTCGCAGTGGGCGCTCACGCTGCGAGGCGCCCGGACCTCGTCGATCACGGTCAGGATGCGGTCGACAATCATGAGCCAATCCCTTCTCGCGGTTGCCTCGCGGCGGCTGCCTCGGCCGCCGCTCACTGTTTCCCGATGACCCCGGTGGTAACCGGCGCCCGCGCCCTGGCCGCCGCGGCCGCGCTGGCCGCCGCGGCGGCGGCCCTGGGAGTGTGGCGCTGGGCCGACCGGGTGGTGGTGACCGGCCCGAGCATGACCCCGGCGCTGCGGCCCGGCGACCGGCTGCTCGTCCACCGGACACGCCGGGTCCGGCGCGGGCAGCTGGTAGTTGTCGGCGACCCGCGGTCACCGGCCCGCGACGTCGTCAAGCGCGTCGCGGGCGCCCCGGGGGACACGGTGGAGGTCGACGGCCGCACGCTGCGCGCCGGCGCCGGCGTCCTGGTCATGGGCGACGACCGGCGCCGCAGCACCGACAGCCGCCACTACGGGCCGGTGCCGCCGCGGCTGGTCCGCGGTCGCCCGTGGTATCGCTACGCGCCCCCGGGCCGCACCGGGCTGCTGCGACCCCGGGCGCCGATCAGCCGGTGCGCGACTCCAGCTTCCCCAGGGCCGTGGGAGCGGGGCCCGCGATGAACTCCTCCACCATCCGGTGCGAGACGTCGTCGGCGTACTGCACGGGCGGGGACTTCATGAAGTAGCCGGAGGGGGCCAGCAGCGCCCCTCCCATTCCCCGGTCGAGCGCCACCTTGGCGCAGCGCGCGGCGTCGATCACCACGCCGGCCGAGTTGGGCGAGTCCCAGACCTCCAGCTTCAGCTCCACGTTGAGCGGCACGTCGCCGAAGTTGCGTCCCTCCATGCGGATGTAGGCCCACTTGCGGTCCTCGAGCCAGGGGACGTGGTCGCTGGGACCGACGTGGATGTCGTCCTTGCCCACGGGCACGGACATCTGGCTCGTGACCGACTGGGTCTTGGACACCTTCTTGGAGCTCAGCCGCTCACGCTCCAGCATGTTCATGAAGTCCATGTTGCCGCCGAAGTTGAGCTGGTAGGTGCGGTCGAGGACGACGCCGCGGTCCTCGAACAGCCGCGTCAGCAGTCGGTGGGTGATCGTGGCGCCCACCTGGGACTTGATGTCGTCGCCGATGACCGGGACGCCCGCTTCGGCGAAGCGCTGGGCCCACTGCGGGTCGCTCGCGATGAACACCGGGAGGCAGTTGACGAAGGCGACGCCGGCGTCGAGCGCGGCGCGCGCGTAGTGGCGCGCCGCCCGCTCGCTGCCGACCGGCAGGTAGCAGACCAGCACGTCGGCGCGGGCCCGCCGCAGCTCCGCGGCGACGTCGACCGCCGCGGCGTCGCTCTCCTCGCATGTCTGCCGGTAGTACTCACCGAAGCCGTCGAGGGTCGGCCCCCGAAGCACCTCCACGCCCAGCGGCGGCACGTCGGCGAACTGGACGGTGTTGTTGGGGGGTGCGACGGCCGCCTCGGCCAGGTCCCGGCCGACCTTCTTCGCGTCGACGTCGAACGCCGCGACGAACTCCATGTCGCCCACGTGGTATCCGGCGAGCTCCACGTGCATGAGCCCCGGAACGGAGGCCGCGGGGTCGGCGTCGCGGTAGTAGTGCACACCCTGGACCAGCGAGCTGGCGCAGTTGCCAACCCCTGCGATCGCGGTGCGAACCTTGCTGCCCATCAGGTGGTGCTCCTTGGTCTCGTGCCGGCCCCGCCGGCGCCTGCTAGCTGATCTGGCTGCGGTTGTCGTCGGGCTCCGCCGAGTCCTCCGGCGATTGGGCCTCCGTCGCGCCCGGCGGGGCCTTTCCCCCGTCGTCGTCCCCGCCCAGCAGCACCATCTCGGCGGCGATGAGCTCCTCGAGCCAGGTGATGTCGCGCTCGGTGGTGTCCAGGCCGTGGCGGATGAGCGACAGCGTGTAGGGGTCGTGACGACCGCCCGTGGCCCGCTCCAGGGACGATCGCGCGGTCTCCAGCCGGCTCTCCAGGTAGGTCTTGCGCCGGTCCAGCAGGCGGATGCGCGTCTCGGGCCGCACGTAGCGGAAGAACGCCAGGCGCAACGGGAACTTGTCCTCCTCCCACGCGCTGCCGGCTCCGCCCTCCAGCAGCGACAGGAAGAGGCGCTCGCCGACACGGGTGATGCGGTAGACCTGCTTGCGCCGGGACGTCTCCTCGGACGGGAAGATCTTCTCCACGGCCCCTCGCCGCTCCAGACGGCGCAGGGTGGGGTACAGCGACCCGAACGACACCGTCCAGAAGTAGCCGAGCTTGTGGCCGAGCTGCTTGCGCAGCTCGTAGCCGTGCATGGCCCGCTCCTTGAGCAGCCCCAGGATGGCCAGTTCCAGCATCGGTTGGCGTCGCCTCGGTCTTCGTCCGTAAGGATGGTGACGGCCTGCATCGAAGCGATACATCGCTGCGATGCATCACCCTGATATAGCGTGATGCTACAAGCCGTGCAACTTCCCCACCGCCACGCGCGTCCTCCTACACTGCCCGGATGCGTACCCTGACAGCGGCGCCGGTGGGCCGATGAGGGGGCTGACCGACTACCGGATCGCCAAGCGGGCGCTGGTCAGCCAGGTCACCCGCGGCGCGGTGCCCGTGGAGGACGTCTGCGACGCGCATCCCGAGCTGCTGCGGGCCGCCCGCAACGTGGGGCTGGTGGCCCGTCGGGGCTGCCCCATCTGCAGACTGGCCGACGACCGGGCCCTGGTCCCACGCGACGACACCGACACGCTACGCCTGGTCACCTACGTATTCGGCACCGACCTGCGCCGCAAGTCCGGCCATGTGGTATGGACCCGGGAGGAGCTGGCGGACCTGGCCTCCGCGCACCGGTCCTTCACCGCCTACGTGGTCGAGTGCTGCCTGGTGTGCGGCTGGAACCACCTGGTGGAGAGCTACCTGCTGGGCCAGGCGCACGCCGGCTGAGCAGGGGCCCGATCAGGCCCGGTCGGCGGTGTTCTCGACCCGCGCCACCCGCAGGCCGGCCCGGCGCAGCCGGGCCGAGCTGTAACGGTACAGCAGGACGGCGACCGCCGGGGGCAGCACCAGCGAGGCGATCCGGAAGAACCATGTGATCGCCTCGATGGGGACGCTGGTCAGGCGCGACAGGATGTCGTTGGTGGCGGCGGCCGCCATGAGCAGCAGGAAGCCGAAGAAGCCGCTCGCGAAGGCGGCCCGCAGCGGGATCTCCAGCGGGTTCTGCAGCACGTGCCAGTCGCCCCGCAGGCCGTAGAAGCGCTTCTCGATGGTGGGGTACGCGACCAGGAGGGCGATGATGAGCGCCGGGAACAGCGCCCCGGCCACGAACGGCCCGGAGACCGTCATGCCCAGCAGGGAGAACTCGACGGGGGGGAAGATGCGCAGAGCCCCCTCCAGCCAGAACATGAACCACTCCGGCTGGGCCTGGTTGGTGATGTCGCCCACCAGGTAGGGGGCGACGAGCGCCTCGTCGCTCCACGGCACGAGCACCGCCGCCAGGGTGAGCACGCCCCCCAGCCACAGCACCAGCGTCGTCGACACGTGGAACTGGCTGGGCCACAGGGGCTTGCCGAGCACCTGGCGGTGGCCGTCGACGCGCGCGCTCGGGAACTGCGTGTGGGTCTGGCGGGCGACGATCACCAGGTGCAGGGTCATCACGGCGACGATCAGTCCCGGCAGCGCCAGGACGTGGAACGTGAAGAAGCGGGGGATCACGTCGGTCCCCGGGAAGTCGCCGCCGAACACCCAGAAAGCGAGCCGGTCGCCGATGAACGGGGTCGACAGCAGCTCGGTGTAGGCGATGCGGATGCCGGTGCCGGCCAGCAGGTCGTAGGGCAGCGACTGGCCGGTGAAGCCCGAGGCGAACGACAGCAGCAACAGGACGATGCCGAGGTGGTAGTTGATCTCCCGCGGCCGGCGGAAGGCCCCCGTGAGAATGACGCGCAGCATGTGCAGCACGATCGAGGCCACGAACAGGTGCGAGGCGCCCCGGTGGATGCGCCGGAACAGCAGCCCGCCGTCCACGTCGGAGCTGAGCCGCACGATCGACTCGAAGGCGCCGGGCAGGACCTGGCCCCGGTAGAGCGGATTTTCCCCGGTGTAGGTCACCGGGTCGACCGAGGGTGTGTAGAACATCGTGAGGAAGACGCCGGTCAGCACCAGCACGACGAACGAGAACAGCGCCACCTCGCCCAGCAGGAAGGCCCAGTGCTCGGGGAAGACCTTGTTGACGACCTTGCGGCCCGGCGCGCGCAGGCGCAGCCGCTCGTCCAGCGAGTCGAACAGCAGCGCGAACAGCGGCGTCATGTGCTCACCTCCTACCCGTAGGCCGGTCCCACCTGCTCGGTGAAGTCACCCAGGGCGACGAGAAAGCCGGCGTCGTCGACGTCCATCGGCAGCTGCGGCAGGGCCCTGGCGGTGGGCCCGAACGTGGGGATCGCGCCGCGGGCGGCGTCGAACGTGGACTGGTGACAGGGGCAGAACAAGACGCTGTCCTGCTCGCGGAACAGCCCCACCGGGCAGCCTGCGTGGGTGCAGATCTTCGAGTAGGCCACGAGCGTCTCGTCGACCACCCAGTCCAGGTTGGTGGGGGGCCGCGGCCGCCGGTTGGACAGCCGCACGAGCAGCACGGCGGAGTCCTCGACCAGGACGGCGCCCTCGGGCCAGACGGTCGCCACCCCGCCGATCCCCACGTCGGCCGGTCGCAGAGGAGACCCCTCTCCGGTGACCAGGCGGGCACCGGGCCGCCAGGAGGTGCGCGCGAGCTCGTCGCTGGGCTTGGGTCCCAGCGAGGCCACGAAGCTCAGCGTGGACAGGCCGAACAGGCCGGCGACGCCGACCAGCGCCCGGCCCAGCAGTGACCGGCGGGCCACCCGGCGCACGTCCGAGACGGGGGTCGAGGCCCGCAGGTCCTCCGAGGCCGCGGCGGACTCTCTGGGCTGGACCGCGTTGATCTCCGGGTAGGCGGCGATGAAGTAGCGGCGGACTGCGACCGCCAGGGCGAGCAGCCCGACCGCCAGGCCCCCGCCGTACACGACGAGCGGCAGCCCCAGGAACAGGGCCACCGGGAATACGATCGCGCACACCCCCGCCACCACCAGGGCGCCCACGACGAGCGTGTCGTTGACGTCGCTGGGCGGGGGGACCTCCTGCCCGACCACGTACAGGTCGCTGTGGGCGTCGGTGGTCCGGCCCGCCCCCGCCCCCGCCCCCGGGTCGGCCTCACTCATGGGTCGGCGCCCTCCTCGTGTCCCGGCCGCTGCGCGCCGCCGGTTGGGTTGGGGAAGTGGACCGGCTCCCCGCCCATCCACAGCAGTGAGAGCACCACGACGACGACCATGAGGAAGGCGACCCCGGAGGCGTAGACTGGGTTCAGCTCCGTGAGGCCGAGGGGGGTGCCCTCCTCGTGGGCGACCTCGGCCATGTAGGCGGCCACCGCCCCGAGCTCCTCGTCGGTGACCTGCTCGCGGTCGAAGGCCGGCATCTGGAACGGGCCGACCCGGACCGCCTCGGCGATCGTGACGGGGTCCAGGCCGGCGATCTCGGGGGTGATCGTGCCGCCGCCGGCGACGCCCCCCGCGCCGGTGCTGCCGTGGCACGCGGCGCAGTTGGTCATCCACACGCGCCGCCCCACCGCGGCGTCGCCCTCGGCGACGGCCCGGACCTCGCCCTCCAGGCCGAACTCCTCGGCGGTGTAGGCGACGATGGCCCGCCGCTCGGCGTCGGACCAGTCACCGCCGTAGCCCTCGCCCGCCCGGTTCTCCGGCGGCATGCGCCCCGTCCGCAGCACCAGGTCGATGTACGGGACGGACACGTCCCGCAGTGACGGGCCGATGTCGCCGCTGCCGTCGGCGGCGTGGCACTGGGCGCACGACGCGGCGTAGAGCCTGGCCCCGCGCTGCAGGGCCCGGGCTCGCCCGTCGCCGTCCGCCTGGGCCGCGGCCGGCAGCGTCACAGGCCCCAGCAGCACGGCACCCCGCCCGGCCAGGACCACCGCCCATGCCAGCAGCGGCCGCGCGGTGCGCGGCCCGGCCGGTGCCATGGTGTGCCACGCCCCTCTCGTCGGGTCGGGTGCAGGCCTGCCTTCTACCATCCCCCCGGCGGCGCGCCGCCCGCACGGCCCTGGCCCGCGGGGCGGTTGCCGCGGTGAGGGCACGGGTATCTGTGACCCGGACCTTTCAGTGCGAACAGGAGCAAACCGTGAGCGAGCGCGAGCACGACGAGGCTAAGGGCCGGATCAAGGAGGCCGCCGGCGACCTGACCGATGACGAGAAGCTCAAGCGGGAGGGCAAGGTCGACCGCGGCTCGGCCACCGCGAAGGAGAAGGTCGACAAGGCCGCGGACGCGGTGAAGGACAAGCTCGACCGCGACGACCGCCGCCGGTAGGCGGCGCCCGGTCCGCCGTGACCGGTGAGCTGCGCATACGCCCGGCCCGTGAGGACGAGGCGGACAGGGTCGCCGAGCTGCTCGTCGAGGCCTACGCCGAGTACGCGGCGCAGATGTCGCCGGACGCGTGGGCGTCGTTCGCCCAGATCATCGGCAACGTCCGCGGCCGCATGGCCGAGGCCGAGATCCTCGTCGCCGAGCGCGGGGACCGCCTGGTCGGCTCGGTGACGGTCTTCTCACGGGGGCGGGGGGCGCGTGAGGACACGCTCGGCGTGCGCATGCTGGGTGTGCGGCCGTCCGAGCGCGGCACCGGGGTGGGACGGGTTCTCATGGAGTACGTGGTCGACCGCGCCCGGTCGGCCGGCCTGGCGCGTGTCGTGCTCGCCACCAGCCAGGAGATGGAGACCGCCCGCGACCTGTACGAGCGGATGGGCTTCGAGCGCGAGCCGGCGCTGGACCACGAGCCGGCGCCGGGCGTCCGCTTCGAGGGGTACGCGCTGACGCTCTAGCCCGTCACGCCCGCCGGCTCCCGGTCGTCGACGGCGAGGCGGATGCGCTTGTTCGCGGCGCCCTTCGACTCGGTCCTGGTGACGGTGACGCGGCCGACCTCGGACGTCGAGGCGACGTGCGTGCCGCCGTCGGCCTGCCGGTCCAGCCCCACGATGTCGATGACGCGCAGCGGGTCGATCTGGGTGGGGACGAGGTCGGCCCGGGTCCGGATCAGTGCGGGGTCGCGGGCGGCCGCGTCGCGGTCGACGAAGTCCACGCGCACCCGACGGGCGTGGGCGACCTCCTCGTTGACGCGCCGCTCGGCCCAGCGGCCCAGATCGGCCGACATCGCGTCCAGCCGGAAGTCCAACCGCCCCTCCCCCGGCTTCATGTTGCCGCCGGTGACGGCGACGCGGTAGTCGGCCCACACCACCCCGCACAGCACGTGCAGGGCTGTGTGGGTCCGCATGAGCAGGTAGCGTCGGCGCCAGTCGACCCGCCCCTCGGCCGGTGTGCCCGGCTCGGGCAACGGCGCCTCCGGGTCCAGCCAGTGCCACACGTCCGGGCCGTCGCGCGCCACCCGGACCACGCCGGCCCGGCCGCCGTCCCACACGAGCTCGCCCGTGTCGTGGGGCTGGCCCCCGCCGCCGGGGTAGAAGGCGCTGCGGTCCAGCGCCACCCGGTGCGCGTCGGCGTCGCAGCGCGCGACGTCTGCCTCGAAGGCGTGCAGGTACGCGTCGGTCGCGAACAGCTGCCGTGTCGCCATGGGCCTCATCCCCTCGTCAGGCCGGTCTGCGGAAGCCTGCCAGACGCGCGCGGTCCACGAGCGCGCACGGCGTCCACAGGCCCGGGCGGCCGCGGTCCCGGAGCGGCCCGCCGCCGCCGTAGCGTGCACCTCATGTCATCAGCGCGCGCCGCCCGTCAGCTGGCTCTGCTGCTCGCCGCGGAGCTCGCGGCGGCGGCCGGTCTGCTGCGGCTGGGCTCGCCGTCGTGGCTGCGGATGCCCCGGCACGACGTCCTGGGATGGTTGGCCGCGGCGCCCGTGGAGGACGCGGCCGTCGCCTGCCTGCGTCTGGTGGCCATCGCGACCTTGGCATGGCTGCTCGCCGGCACGCTCCTGTACGCCGTGGCGCGGGCCTTCCGCGTCCGGCCCGCGGCCCGCGCGCTGGGATGGCTGACCCTCCCGGCCGCCCGCCGCCTGGTGGATCGGGCCCTGGCGGTGACGCTGGCCACGTCGTTCGCCGTCAACGCCGGGGCGCCGGTCCTGGCCCGGCAGGTGACGCCGCCCCCGCCCGGGGTCGCGCCGGGGCGGCTCGCCGACCGGCCCGTCCCGCAGGCCCGGGCGGCGCAGCGGCCGGGCCTCTCCCCCCCCACCCCCCCCCCGGCACCCGCCCCCGCCCGATACCCCCCCCCCGCCCCCCGGGGCCCCCCGGGCGGGGCCCGGGGGGGGGCGGGCGGCCATAGGGGGGGGCGGGGCCCCCGC
>JAHWKQ010000257.1 GCA_019347785.1 Actinomycetota bacterium | reverse complement strand
AAATGCGGTAGGGCGGCAACGCCCTCGTGGGTTCGAATCCCACCTCCACCACGTCCCCTGACCCGGTCGGCAGACACGGCGCGTGAGCACATGAGCAACCTCTCGGGCAACGGCTGGCGTACCTACCTCGACCGCTTCCACCAGGAGCGAGCGGGAGTGACCGAAAAGCTGCTCGGCCGGGCGGTCGACGCCTCGGGAGCCAACCCGTACGACTGGCTGGCGAGCGCCGTCTCGGAGCGGGGCCGGGTTGTGGACCTGGCCTGCGGCAGCGCCCCTCTCTGACAGCGCGCCGACGCCGGCGGGTACGTCGGCCTCGACCGCTCCGAAGACGAGCTCACCCTCGCCCGGCGCCGCTGCCCGGAGGCGCGTTTCGTGCGCGCCGACGCCGACCGCCTGCCCGAGGTCGTCACCGCTCCAGTCGAGGCGGTGCTCTGCTCCATGGGCCTGCAGGTGCTCCAGCCCCTCCCGCGGGTGCTGGGGGCCACCGCCGCCGCGCTGCGCCCCGGCGGCGCGCTGGCGGCGACGATCCCGTCCACCGCGGCGCTCACGCTGGGCGACAGGGCCCGCTGGCTGCCGGTACTCGTGACGCTGCGCACACGTCCGCGCTACCCCAACGACGCAGTGATGGGGCGCCTGCCGGGGCTGCTCGGGGCGGCCGGCCTTGAGCCGACCAGCAGCGAGGACCGCCGCTTCGGGTTCATCGTGCGCACCGAGGCCGACGTCCGTACCGTCCTCGACAGCCTGTACCTGCCCGACGTCGAGCCGCGGCGCCGGGCCAGGGCGGACGCCGTGGCCGCGCGCTGGGTGGGGGACGAGCTGGGCCTGTCGATCCGCCGCGTCGTCGCCGTCCGCCGTCGGTGAGCCGAGGCGGCCGCTCATGGCGGAGCCGAAGGGATTCGAACCCTTGAGGGCGTTGCCACCCTACGGCCATTCCAAGACCGCGCCATAGGCCAGACTAGGCGACGGCTCCTCAACGACGCTCAGTGTACCGACAGCCGCCGGGACGACAGGATGGAGGCGATGACCGACGCCGACCGCCGCGGTGGCCCCTACCGTGGCACCTTCCCCAACGCCTGGACCCTGGTTCGCATCCGGGATGTGCCCGTGCGCGTCGACGTGTCGTGGCTGCTCATCGTCGGGCTGGTGTTGTGGGTGCTGTTCGGGCGCTTCGGCACCCTCCTCGGGGACCGCGGCCCCGTCGTCGTGGTCGCCGCCTCGGCGGTCGCCACAGTGCTGTTCTTCGCCAGCCTGCTGGCGCACGAGCTGGGGCACGCGATCACCAGCTTGAACCGCGACATCCCCGTGATGGGGATCACGCTGTTCATGCTGGGTGGCGTCACGGAGTCGACGCGGGAGGCCCAGAGCGCCAGGGACGAGTTCGTCGTCGTCGGCATCGGGCCCTTCATCAGCCTGGTGCTGGCGGCGGCGTTCGGCCTGACCTACGTGGCGGTGCAGGGCACGGCCGCCGCCGCGGCGGTCACCGGCCACCTGGCGTGGATCAACCTGGCCCTGGCGGTGTTCAACCTCCTTCCGGGCTACCCCCTCGACGGCGGCCGCCTGCTGCGGTCTTTGTTGTGGATGGCCACCGGGCGGCCCTACCGCTCCACGCGCTGGGCGGCCAGGGTCGGCCAGGCCTTCGCGCTGGGGGTAATGGGGATCGGGCTGTGGGGCCTCACGGACCCTGACGGCTTCGGGGGCCTGTGGGAGGTGCTGATCGGCTTCTTCCTGCTGCGGGGCGCCACCCAGTCCTACCGGCGGGCCCGGCTGCAGGAGCGCTTCATGGGCAGCACCGCGCGTGACTACATGGGCAGCCTGCCGCCCTCTCTGGACCCCGCGGAGACCCTGGACCTGGCCATCGAGCGCGTCCAGACGCGCCCGTCACTGGTGTGGCCGGTCGGCTCGCCGCTGCGGGGAGGAGTGACGCTCGGGCGCTTCGACCGCGTCCCCGAGGACGACTGGGCCTCGACCCGCGTGGCCGACATCGCCTACGACGGCGACGAGGTCACCGTGAGCGCCGACGAGACGATGGACACGGTGACCGACCGGCTCGCCGCCGCCCCCGAGCGCATGCTGATCGTCGTCGACCGTGGCCGCCCGGTCGGCCTGCTGACGCCGAGCCTGGTCGCCGGGCCGGACGAGTGACCGCCCTGTCGCGGGCGCTGTTCCTGCCGGTCTCGGTGCTGGTGATCGTTCAGGCGGCGCTCGTGGTGCCCCTTCCGGTGCTCCTGGAGGAGCCGGGCGAGGCCCTCGGGCTGGCCGGGCGGGTGACGGTCGGCGGTGGCGCCGACACCGTGGGCGGGGACTACCTCGTGCCCACCGTCCAGCTGCGGCGCGCCACGGTCGCGACCGCGGCCGCCGCGGGCGTCGACGCGGAGGTGGCGCTGCGGGCCCCGGGAACCGTCCGGCCGCACGGCCAGCCCTCCCGCCGCGTGTGCCGCC